>CAZAKD010000073.1:0-7905 GCA_964485435.1 uncultured Lachnospiraceae bacterium | reverse complement strand
CATTTATTCCAGTAAGTGAAGACCAGGGAATGATTAATGCTGTACAGGTTGGTGCATTGACACTTGAGAAGTTAGAAGCAATGACTTGTGTGTGTTCAGTTGGATTGGATATGGTGGCAATACCAGGTGATACAAAAGCAACAACTATATCAGGAATAATTGCTGATGAGATGGCTATAGGTATGATTAATCAAAAAACAACGGCTGTAAGGTTAATTCCCGTTATTGGAAAAAAGGTTGGCGATATGGTTGAATTTGGTGGGTTGCTAGGTTATGCACCAGTTATGCCAGTAAATAAATTTAGTTGTGATGACTTTATTAATCGTGGAGGACGAATTCCAGCTCCTATTCATAGCTTTAAGAACTAGATAGAAAGGATGTGTTAAAATGAGTTATAGATTAGAAAGTATAGATTACAAAGGTATATTTAGATATTTTGAAGAGATTAGTAATATACCACGTGGATCAAGGAATAATAAAGAAATTAGTGATTATCTTGTGAATTTTGCGAAAACACATGGATTAGAACATTGGCAAGATGAGTTTCTTAATGTTGTCATTATTAAAGAAGCGACAAAAGGATATGAACATGTACCTACATTAATTATTCAAGGACACATGGATATGGTTTGTGAAAAAGCGCCAGATGTAGACCATGATTTCTTAAAAGAAGGATTAGATCTCGCGATTGATGGAGATTATGTTTATGCAAAAGGAACTACTCTTGGCGGTGATGATGGAATTGCAATCGCATATGCACTTGCTATATTAGATGATGACTCTATGATACATCCTAGACTTGAAATATTAATTACCACAGATGAAGAGGTTGGTATGGATGGAGCAATTGGTTTTGATGCTTCTAAACTTCAAGGGGAAAACATGCTCAATATTGATTCTGATGAAGAAGGAATTCTTCTTACCAGTTCTGCTGGAGGGCTAACTGGTACTTGTAAGCTACCAGTAGAATATTCTTATAAAGATGGCATCCAATATGAGATTCAATTAAGTGGTTTACAAGGTGGGCATTCAGGAAGTGAGATCCATAAGAATCGTTCCAATGCTTCAATATTGTTAGGTAGGGTATTATTTGAGCTTAGTAGTATAGTTGATTATGATCTTATTTATATAGGTGGAGGTCTGAAAGATAACTCAATTCCAAGAGAAGCAAATGCAACGATTCTTGTAAATGAAAAGAATAAAAACAACATACAAGATAGCTTATTTAATATTAGTAAAACCATTATAGGTGAGTTAAAAAGTAGTGAACCAGGTCTTAAGATTATAATGGATAAAGTGGGAGTACAAGAAAAAGTTCAAATTATGACTGCTGAGTCTTTCCGTAATCTACTCTTTATGCTCATGAATACACCGTATGGCGTACAAGTTAATAGCTCTGAGATTGAAGGTTTGGTTGAGAGTTCTTTAAATCTTGGAATATTAAAAATTGTGGAAAACGAAGTACATTATTGTTACTCTGTTCGAAGTTCAAAAAGCTCTTATAAGCACTTCCTAAGTTCCAAACTTCAATTTTTAATTGAATATATGGGAGGGACATATGAAGTTAGAGGTGAATATGAACCTTGGGAATATAAAGCAGATTCAAAGCTAAGACAGAAGTTAGTTAAGGTCTATGAGAGAGTATATCAAACAGCTCCTAAGATTGAGGCAATTCATGCAGGACTTGAATGTGGTATATTGTCTGGTAAAATTCAAGGTTTAGATATTGTGTCATTGGGACCAGATATTTTTGATATTCATACTCCAGAAGAAAAATTAAGTATTTCCTCTACTATGAGAGTATATGATTACTTATTAGAATGCTTCAAGGAATTGTGTGAGGGAAATGAATAAAGTAAAAGCTAGACTATTAATCTCATTTATTATTACTGTGACATGTTTGTCAATTCTGCTTATTATAAGGGAAGCAAAGAGCGCAATACAACAGAAAGGACTGCAAGATGATGTAGATCATCATCTTGTAGATACTTCTGAAGAACATAACGATAATAAAGAAGACCTTTCTACAGATGTTGAGGAAGACATAGACACTACAGAGGTTATCCTAGATGATGAAATAAATGATGTTACGATGATATTTGGAGGAGATGTGTTGCTTTCCGACTATCATCTCTCTTTATATGATCAAAATAATTCTTCAATTACTTCTATTGTTGGAACGCCATTGTTAGAATATATGAGGTCAGGGGACATATTTATGGTAAATCAAGAGTTCCCTTTTAGTAATAGAGGAGAGAAACATAAAGATAAACAATATACATTTCGAATTGACCCTAGTCGGGTAAATATGATGAATGAACTGGGGATTGACATTGTAACTTTAGCGAATAATCATGTGTTGGATTATGGAGAAGATGCACTATTAGATTCCATAGATATCCTGAATAGGGAGCAAATTCGCCTAGTAGGAGCAGGTTCTGACATTAATTCAGCCAAAAAGCCAGTTGTATACGACATAGGTGGTAAGAAGATAGCTTATCTTGCAGCATCAAGGGTAATACCTGTACCTGAATGGAATGCCACAACTCATAAAGCTGGATTACTAACTACATATGATCCAAGCATATTATTGGAGGAGATAAAACAAGCTAAGTCTTCCAATGACTATGTGGTTGTGTATGTACATTGGGGAATTGAGAGAGAAGAATATCCAGAAGACTACCAAAGAAGCTTAGGAAAACAGTATATAGATGCTGGAGCTGATCTAGTGATAGGTTCTCATCCTCATGTATTACAAGGGATTGAATATTATAATGGAAAGCCAATTGTATATAGCTTAGGTAATTATATTTTTAACAGCAGAACATATTCTACCATGCTTATTGAAGCAAAAGTGGATAAGGACAATGAACTAACGTTATCCATTATTCCTTGTCATTCTGAGAATGGACGTATTACTTACGAAAAAGAAGAACTTTGGATAGAATTTTATAAAAAAATAGAAAAACGGTCATTTCAAGCGACTATCTCTGAGGATGGTATCGTTTCTGAAAAAACTCCATAAGATTTTCATTAACTATTAATTTTTTATTAAGATTTACAAAGTTTCAAAAAAAGTGATACGAATAAACAAAAATGTGCTATAATGTCTCCTAGATTCTATCGTAAAGTTTATGTATGGGTGGGAGTAGTAAAAATGAATAGTGATAAAACTATAGATATGTATTATTTTGATGATCAAATGCAAGAATTAAGTGCATCTTTGGCAGAACAGATCTGCAATGAGATGGATTGTTCTTTAGAAGATCAGCCAATGAATGCTAAGGATAATAATGAAGATATGAATACTAGTAAAGTTCCAAGATGGGCCAAGATTACTGGTATTACTTTTGGCGCAATACTTTCTCTGTTGCTAATTCTAGTTATTGTTGGGAATCTATTCTTAGATCGTATTAATTTTACTGATTGGAAGAATACAAAAACACAAGAAGAGACATTTGAAAAGGGAACTGGTAATGGCGAAGAAATAGATCCTGATTCAGTTATCTGGGGTGAAGATGGAACCATTAGACAAGATAAAAATGTTATCAATGTACTTCTAGTCGGTGAAGAAGCTATTAAGGACGGTAACTCTAGAGGGCGAACAGACAGTATTATGATAGCGTCCATGAATGTAAAACAAAAATCTGTAAAGTTAACATCTCTTATGAGAGATATCTATGTACAGATTCCAGGATATAGTGACAATAAGTTGAACGCTGCTTATCATATTGGTGGAATTCCTTTGCTTAAGGAGACAATACAAGTTAATTTTGATATAGAATTAGATGGTGCTATACTGGTTGACTTCGATGGATTCGAAAAGGTTATTGATGAACTTGGTGGTGTTGAGATTACACTTACGGAATCAGAGGCAAGATACCTGAATTCAACCAATTATATATCTAATCCTTCCAATAGGAATGTAAAAGTAGGTACCCAAATACTGAATGGTAACCAAGCATTAGGTTATTCCAGAGTTCGTTATCGCAAAGCAAGTAATGGTGAAGCGGATGATTTTGGAAGAACATCTAGACAAAGAACAGTACTAGATGCAATATTTCAAAAGTATAAAACAAAAAACGCAGCTGAGTTATTAGTGATTATAAACGAGATATTGCCAATGATAACAACAGATATTAGTAAAACAGATATTGTATCCTATCTAGGAACATTTGTAACTTTAGGAACAACAGAATTAGATACACTTCGCTTGCCACTAGACAAAGAATATTCCAATGCTACAATTCGTAGCATGGATGTATTGCTTCCGAATATGCCAAATAACATTGAAGCATTGCATACATTTTTGTATGGTTCAACGAATATTTCTAGTCGAGAATTTAATTCTTTGGATTCTAACCTAAATGATAATAACAACACTAACACAGTGAATAAATAATAAAAAACTGTCTACTCCAATTTAGAGCAGACAGTTTTTTATACATATAATCCCCAAATTATTGATATATTTTATTATAGATATACCCCAATATTATTATTTGTGATATAATAATCATGAGTAATTATGCTTTTTGTTAGGGTGGAATTACAAGGAATATATTGGGAGAATGGTAAGGAGTGCATATATGGAGATACAATTATGGAGAAAAATATTAGATCCGTATATACTTGCGGTAGATGAATTAGTTGTAAAGTTTAATCATATTATAAGCGAATATCGTATTGATGGTGAATATTCACCAATTGAACAGGTGAATGGAAGAGTTAAAAAAATCTCAAGCATTTTGGAAAAAGCGCAAAAGAAGAAGATAGACTTAGAAGAGATTGAGACAATGATTGAAGATATAGCTGGGATACGAATTATATGTCAATTTGTTGAGGATATCGATAAAGTAGTGGAAATCATTCATAATCGGGAAGATATGGAGATTAAAAGTGAGAAAGACTACATAAGTCATCAGAAAGATAGTGGATATCGAAGCTATCATATCATTATATACTATAAAGTTGAGACACTAAAAGGCAACAAGAAAATACAAGCAGAGATTCAGATACGTACATTAGCTATGAACTTTTGGGCTACAATTGAACATTCATTACAGTATAAATACAAACAGAATATGCCAGAACATATTAAGACTAGATTATCCAACGCGGCTGATGCAATTATTGTGTTAGACCAAGAGATGTCAGTGGTTCGAAGTGAGATTATGGATGCGCAGAATTCCTTTAATCTTAAGGCGAATATTGTTGCAGATATTTTAACAAATATACAGAATCTTTATCATGTAGCTAATAAGAGAGAAGTTATAAAGATTCAAGATGAATTCTATAGAATATATCAAAGTGGTGACATTGATCAATTAGAGAGATTTAATAAAGAACTAGATATTATATCAGAAGGTTATCGGGCTCAGAGCCTGAATTAACCTTTATTAATGGAGACAAATGGGATGAAAAAATTAATTAGAATCGACAAATATCTATGTGATATGGGTGTTGGTACTAGGAGTGTTGTGAAAGGCTATTTAAAAAAGGGTCGTGTTAAAGTAAACAATACAATTATTAAGAACCCTGACTATAAAGTGAATATTGAAACAGATACTGTCTTGTATGATGATATATCAATATATTATAAAAGGTTTGAGTATTATATGCTAAATAAACCACAAGGAGTTGTATCAGCAACTGAGGATAATATCCATACTACGGTAGTAGAATTAATCCATACTACAAATAGAAAGGATTTATTTCCTGTAGGTAGATTAGACAAAGATACGGAAGGACTCTTATTGATTACCAATGATGGAGAATTAGCTCATAGTTTATTGTCCCCTAAGAAAAAGGTGGGGAAAGTTTATTATGCTAAGATTCAAGGTGAGGTTACATCAGAGGATGTTAAAGTATTTAATAAGGGTATCACTCTTGAAGAAGGATTTACTACTTTACCTGCTATATTAAAGATTATATCTAGCGGAGAGGTTTCTGAAATCGAAGTAACAATATTTGAAGGAAAATTCCATCAAGTGAAGAGAATGTTTCATTCGGTTGAAAAAGAGGTTATATATCTGAAAAGGTTATCTATGGGAAATCTTACGCTAGATCCTAATTTATCAGTAGGAGAGTATCGACCACTAACCGAAGAAGAATTATCATATATTAAAGGAGCATAATATGTTAACAAATACAAAAGGTGTGATCTTTGATCTAGATGGAACATTAGTTGATTCTATGTGGATATGGAAAGACATTGATATAGAGTTTTTACGAAAGTATGGGCATACCCTACCAGATGATCTGCAGAAAAAGGTAGAAGGTATGAGTTTTGATGAAACAGCTAACTATTTTATTAATACATTTGGATTAGATTTATCTGTTTTAGAGATACAAGAGATGTGGAATAATATGGCGTGGGAGAAATATGCGACTCAGGTTCCTCTAAAAAAGGGAGTAATGGAATTATTGAGATATCTGAAAGAACATAATATTCCATGTGGTATTGCTTCTAGTAACTCTAAGGAATTAATTGATTTAATCGTTGAAAAATATAAACTAAAAAGATATATTGATTCTGTAAGAAACTCCAATGAAGTTTCCAGTGGAAAACCCTCTCCAGATATATATCTATTGGTAGCAAAAGATCTTGGGGTTGAGCCAGAACATTGTTTGGTATTTGAAGATGTATATCATGGAGTTCTTGGTGGGAAAAATGCACGAATGAAAGTTTGTAGTGTCTATGATGAACATTCGGCAGATGATCTAGACGATTTAAAGAAACTGGCTGATTATCATATAAAAAGTTACCATGAAGTGATAACTGGTGGATATGAAGATTTACGATATATAATATAAGAGGAAAAATATATGTATAATGGTTTTTTACCAGTAAGTATAAAAGATATGAAAGAAAGAGGATGGGACCAAGTAGATTTCGTATATATTATAGGAGATGCTTATGTTGATCATCCTTCCTTTGGCCCTGCAATTATAAGTAGGGTGTTGGAAAGTCATGGATATAAAGTTGGAATTATAGCACAACCAAACTGGAAGTCGGAAAAAAGCATCACTGTTCTTGGTGAACCACGTCTAGGTTTCCTTGTATGTGGTGGTAATATGGATACCATGGTGAATCATTATACTGTGGCTAAGAGAAAACGTAACAAAGATTATTATTCACCTAATGGCCAGATGGGTCTTAGACCAGATAGAGCAACGATTGTTTATAGTAACCTTATTCGTAAAGTGTATAAGAAAACACCTATTATTCTAGGTGGTATAGAGGCAAGTTTAAGAAGACTTGCTCATTATGATTATTGGAGCGATAGTGTAAAGCGCTCCTTATTACTTGATTCAGGAGCTAATATTATATCTTATGGAATGGGAGAGAGATGCATTGTAGAGATTGCAGATGCATTAGCCAGTGGAATTGATATTCAAGATTTAACCTATTTGGATGGAACAGTATATAGAGCCAGGGATTTAGACTCTGTATATGATGCTGTAGCACTACCAGAATATAATGAGATAATACAGGATAAGTTTGCATTTGCCAAGAGTTATCATATCCAATATACCAACACAGACCCTTACTCTGGAAAGCGTCTCATTGAAAAATATAAGGATACGGAATATATAATTCAGAATCCACCATCTAAACCCTTATCCCAACAAGATATAGATGATGTATATGCATTGCCATATATGAGAACTTATCATCCTATGTATGAAGAATTAGGCGGAATTCCGGCAATGAATGAACTCCAGTTCAGCTTAGTGAGTAACCGTGGCTGTTTTGGTGGCTGTAGCTTTTGTGCACTAACATTTCATCAAGGAAGAATTGTTCAGGCAAGAAGTCATGATTCTATTATCAAAGAAGCTGAAATTTTAATTAAACATAAGAACTTCAAAGGATATATTAATGACGTTGGAGGACCAACAGCT
>CAZAKD010000072.1:0-7983 GCA_964485435.1 uncultured Lachnospiraceae bacterium | reverse complement strand
GACCCTTGGAACAAGAATTGTAGTTATGAAAGATGGTATTATTCAACAAGTAGATTCTCCTCAGAACCTATATAACAGCCCTAAGAACTTATTTGTTGCTGGATTTATTGGTTCACCTCAGATGAACTTTTTAGATGCTAAGGTTGTTAAGGATGGTTCAGATATTAAATTAGTATTTGGTGATCACAACATTAAAGTTTCTGATAAAAAAGCAAAACAATTAATCGACGGTGGATATGAGAATAAAGAAGTTGTAGTTGGAATTAGACCAGAAGACATTCATGATGAAGAGATATTCTTAGAATCTTCTCCAGAGAGTGTTATAGAAGCAACAATTAAAGTATATGAATTGTTAGGAGCAGAAGTATACCTATACTTCTCAATTGACCAATTTGATTTTACTGCACGTGTTAATGCTCGTACAACTGCTAGAACAGGTGATACAGTTAAGTTTGCTCTTGATTTATCTAAGATTCATATCTTTGATAAAGAAACAGAATTGGTTATAACTAACTAAGATTTATTATCATAGTTCATTAACAGGGAGGGAATGCTATTAGCATTCTCTTTCTTTTATTCAAAAAAACAGATAACTTAATCGCTATTTGTTTACATTTGGTGAAAATAATGATAGAATTAGTATATGTGTAATAATATAAGATAAGATTTGGAATTAAGTATATGGGAAATATAAGAAAATAGAAGAGGGAGTGGCTACCAATGATTTCTAACCAGATTTTGCAAAATACAATTGAAGGACTAAAAGCAATTGCAAGAGTTGATCTATGCGTTATGGATACGGAAGGTAAAGCACTAGCAACGACAGTACAAGATGTTGATGAATATGAAAGTGCTGTACTTATGTTCGTAGATTCACCTGCTGACAGTCAAGTATTACAAGGATATCAATTTTTTAAAGTTTTTGATGAGCATCAGCTTGAATATATTATTCTGGCTAAAGGAGATAGTGAGGATGTATATATGGTTGGAAAGATTGCATCTTTCCAGATTCAGAACTTACTAGTTGCTTATAAAGAACGTTATGATAAGGATAATTTCATTAAGAACTTATTATTAGATAACTTACTATTAGTGGATATCTATAACCGTGCGAAGAAGCTTCACATTGATACAGATGTGAAACGTGTGGTATTTATTATAGAAACAAAGAATGAAAAAGATGTGAACGCTCTTGAAACTGTAAGAGGGTTATTCTCAACTAAGACAAAGGATTTCATAACTGCAGTTGATGAAAAGAATATTATATTAGTAAAAGAATTAAAACCAAATGAAAACTATGATGATATGACCAAGACTGCTAAGGTTATTGTGGACATGCTGAATACTGAGGTAATGACTCAAGTTCATGTATCTTTTGGTACTATCGTAAGTGAGATTCGTGATGTATCAAGATCATATAAGGAAGCTAAGATGGCCCTTGACGTAGGAAAGATCTTCTATAGTGGCCGTAATGTAATTGCTTATAGCAACTTAGGAATTGGTCGACTCATATATCAACTACCAATGCCACTTTGCAAGATGTTCATTAAGGAAATATTTGAAGGGAAATCACCAGACGATTTTGATGAAGAAACATTAGCAACCATTAACAAGTTCTTCGAAAACAATCTGAATGTATCAGAGACGTCGAGACAATTATATATCCATAGAAATACATTGGTATATCGTCTTGATAAATTGCAAAAAAGTACAGATCTTGATCTTAGAGTATTTGAAGATGCAATTACATTTAAGATTGCTTTAATGGTAGTAAAGTATATGAAATATATGGAGAGCATAGAATACTAGGCAACAATTGAAGGATACTTGAGTCATTTAAGTATCCTTCTATTGCTATATTACAGGAATAGCGAGGAGACAGATGAAACATTATGCGTAAATCAAGAGATATAGAAAAAGAATATCAAATGGAAGAACCTCCAATCATTGTTCTTGATAATGTATCGAAAACATATCAAAAAGGTACTGATGCAATAAAAAATATTAGTTTAAAGATTCGAAAAGGAGAGTTCGTCTTCATTGTTGGCAATAGTGGTTCCGGTAAATCAACCCTGATTAAACTAATTTTAAAGGAATTAGAACCATCATGTGGGAAGATATATGTAAATGGTAAAGAGCTTGGAAGACTTAGACGCTCTCAAGTTCCTAAATTGCGTAGAAAAATAGGTGTAGTATTTCAAGACTTTAGATTGTTAAAAGACCGTAATGTATACGAGAATGTTGCTTTTGCTCAAAGAGTAATAGAAAAGCCTCTTCGAAGCATTAAGAAAAATGTACCTTCTATATTATCAGTAGTAGGTCTATCAGAAAAACATGATTCGCTGCCAAAAGAACTCTCAGGTGGAGAACAGCAAAGAGTTGCTCTAGCCAGGGCGCTTGTTAATAATCCAGTGCTCCTCTTAGCAGATGAGCCAACAGGTAATCTTGACCCTCGAAACTCCTGGGACATTATGGAGCTCCTAGATGAAGTGAATAAAAGAGGAACAACAGTACTTGTCGTAACCCATAATAGAGAGATCGTAGATGCAATGCAAAAAAGGGTAATCACCATGAATAAGGGCATCTTAGTAAGTGACGAACAAAAAGGTGGGTATCTCTATGAAGATTAGAACATTAGCTTATGCAATAAAACAAGGATTCAAAAGTATGCGTCGCAATAGAATGTTTACTTTAGCTTCTATTGGCACGATTATGGCTTGTCTATTTTTATTTGGTATCTTTTATTTTATTATAGTTAATTTTCAATATATGATTAAAACAGCTGAGACCAATGTTGGTGTTACAGTCTTTTTTGATGAAGGTATTACAGAAGATAATATTAATAATATTAAGATACAGATCAAAGAACGTCCAGAGGTGGAAGAGGTAAATTACATCTCAGCAGAAGAAGCTTGGAATGCATTTAAGAAAGAGTATTTTAAGGATGAAAAAGAATTAACAGATACATTTGCTGAGGACAACCCATTGGAGAATTCATCTTCCTTGGAGATCTACTTAAATGATGTATCGAAACAGCCTTCTTTGGTAAAACATATTGAATCTATTCAAGGTGTAAGACAAGTGAATAGTTCTGATACTACAGCCACTAGTTTATCTAATATTAATATGTTAGTGGGTTATATCTCAGTTGCTATCATTATAATCTTAATTGCAGTTTCTGTATTTTTGATCAGTACTACAGTTACAATGGGAATCTCAGTTAGAAAAGACGAGATATCAATTATGAAATTAATTGGCGCTACGGATTTCTTTATTCGAGCACCATTTATTGTAGAAGGTGTTGCTATTGGTATTATCGGAGCAACATTGCCACTAGTTGGGTTATATTTTATCTATAACAAGGTAATCTCTTATATATCAGAGAAGTTTAATGTGTTGTCTGGGATACTAACATTTCTAGATATTAACGTGGTATTCTCAGCACTGATACCTATCTCTTTCTTAATAGGAGTAGGGATTGGATTCTTTGGAAGTGTATTAACAGTGAGAAAACATCTTAGAGTGTAGAAAGGAAAACCAATGAGAAATAAGTTGATAAGAATGTTAGGTTTAGGCCTTATTGCCGTGTTAATTGTAGCTATGACAGCGCCTGTAATGGCCACATCTATACAAGATGCAAAGAATAAAAAAGCAAGTATGGAGAAAAAGAAACAACAGATTGAAGCTACTATTAAGGAACTAGAAGCTGAAAAAGGTGATATTAAAGCTTACATTGGCAAACTAGACAAAGAATTGAATTCATTGCTTGCACAAATCGAAGAACTTGAGAAAGAGTTGAAAAAGACTCAAGAACAGATAGAGATTACAAAAGGAGAATTAAAAGAGGCCGAGGAAACAGAAGAAAATCAGTATATTACCATGAAGAAGCGTATAAAATATATATATGAGAATGGTAGTGCTGACTACATTGAGGTGTTATTGGCTGCTGACAGTATGTCAGACTTATTAAATCGTTCAGAATATATCAAAAAGATCTCTGAATATGATGGGTTGATGTTAGAACGATATAAAGAGACAAAAAGAACAGTAGAAGAAAAGAAAGCACAATTAGAAGTGACTCTTGAAGAACTTAATATTCTAAATGAAGAAGTTGAATTAGAGAAAGCAGCAGTAACAAAACTCATTCATAATAAAACCACAGAGCTTGAATCTTATGAACAAAAGATCGAAGATTCTAATGGATTAGTGGATGAGTACGGTAAAAAGATAAAAGAGCAAGATGATTTAATAGAAGAACTTATCGAAGAAGAATTAAGAAGAGCTGAAGAGGCAGCTAGAAGGGCAGAAGAGGCAGCTCGAAAAGCAGAAGAGGAAAGAAAGAAAAATCAAGCTGCGAATAATGGAGGAACTGAAAATACTGGAAGTGTAGGTAATGTATCATCTAGTGGATTCATGTGGCCTTCATCTACTAGTACACGTATCACTTCTAGATTCGGATATAGATCTTCTCCTACAGCAGGAGCAAGTTCTTACCATAAAGGAATAGACATTGGAGTAGCATCTGGAACGAATGTTTTGGCGTCTGCAAGTGGTACAGTTACAGTTGCAACCTATCAATGGGCAGCAGGGAATTATATTATGATCTCACACGGTGATGGAATATCTACAGTATATATGCATAATTCTAAACTGTTAGTTAGTGTAGGAGATTACGTAAACAAGGGCGATGTTATCGCTCTAGCAGGATCAACAGGTGTATCAACAGGACCTCATATTCATTTTGGAGTCAGAGTGAATGGCGAATATGTGGACCCACTGAAATATGTTAGTCCATAACTTCAGCAATTATATTGGAAGGGAAGTATTAAAATGAAGAATAAATTTTGGCCTGGATTTCTAGCTGGTATTATCGGAGCTTTATTTATAAGTGCAGCAGCAGTTGGAATCTATAGTATCACTACTGGGAATTCGTTAATTCTCCCAACTCAGGCAAGCCAGTCTGGGCAGAGTTTGATTCAATCACCACAGGTAAGAAAAAAATTAAATACCATTCAAGGGTTGATTAATAAGAATTATATTGATGACGTAAAGATTGAATCTATGTCAGAAGGTCTATATCAAGGTCTAATGTTTAGTTTAGGGGACCCATATGCTGCTTATTATTCAAAAGAAGACTTTGCTAGCTTGATGGAGTCGACCAATGGAATATACTGTGGTATTGGAGCAACGGTACAGCAAGATGTTAAAACAGGAGTAATTACAATTGTAAAACCTTTTAAAGGCTCGCCAGCTTTAGAAGCTGGAATTCTTCCAGGTGATATTATCTACAAGGTAGCTGGTAAGGAAGTTACAGGCCTTGATCTAACTGAAGTTGTAAGTAATATGAAGGGTGAAGAAGGTACCGAAGTAGTAATTACAATTGTGCGTGAGGGTGAAGACAAACCTAAGGATTTTACGATAGAACGTAGAAAGATTGAAGTTCCTACGATAGAGCATAAGATGCTTGATAAAAAGATTGGATACATAGCTGTATCTGAATTCGATAAAGTAACTTCTGATCAGTTTATTAAAGCAGTGGATGATCTTGATAAAAAAGGACAAAAAGGACTTATTATTGATCTAAGAAATAATGGTGGTGGCTTATATGATACTGCAGTCTCCATGTTGGATCGTATGTTACCAAAGGGCCTTCTCGTTTATCAAGAGGATAAGTATGGCAATCGTGATGAGGAACATGCAAAAGATAATATTAAGTTTACAAAACCACTTGTAATCTTAATCAATGGCAATTCTGCTAGTGCTTCTGAAATCTTCGCAGGTACGATTCAAGATTATGGAATTGGTAAGATTGTAGGTACCACTAGTTTTGGTAAGGGTATTGTTCAATCAGTAATTCCTCTATACGATGACAGCGCTGTTAAATTAACTGTAGCTAAGTATTATACTGCAAAGGGTAGAAATATTCATGGTACTGGTATTATCCCCGATGTTAAGGTGGAATTAAAAGAAGAATTGAAACAAAAGGCAATTATTACTGAAAAAGAAGACAATCAATTGCAGAAGGCAATTCAGGTGATCTTGAAGGATATTAAGTAGGACTTCGCTAGGGACGCCTTGCCTTGGAGGTTGATGTGATAGTAGGCTGAGGGATATGGTGTATTTCAATGTTCTTCGTCAGCTCCACAATAAGAGGGAGTTGTTCGTTTATGTGAGCGGGAAAGAAGCTCACATGCTCGTACAACTCCCTCTTATTATGTATCTGAACGAAGTACATTTTGAAATAACCATACCCTCAGCCTACTATCTATTTAGGTGAGGAGGCAAGGCTGAGTAGCGAAGATTAACGTGTCCTAGTGAGAATTGCAATCTCCTTAATGGTTTGTGTTAGGTTCAACTTCTACACAAATAGGGAACAAACATTCGAAAGTTGATTGCGTTTTGTAGGGGGCTGTGATATAATCAAAAAACAGTGTATGGGGGATAATTGATTAGGTAAGATTGTTAGAGATGGTGGTAAGATTTTTTGTTTGGAGGTGTATAGATGAGTGAGTTTAAGTTAGTTTCGGAGTTTGAGCCTACTGGCGATCAGCCGGAGGCTATTAAAGCATTGATAGAGGGATTTGAGAGTGGTAACCAGTTTGAGACTTTATTGGGAGTTACGGGTTCGGGTAAGACATTTACTATGGCCAATGTGATTCAGGCCTTGAATCGGCCTACACTTATTATTGCTCATAATAAGACATTAGCGGGACAGTTGTATGGGGAGTTTAAGGAGTTTTTTCCTGAGAATGCAGTTGAGTATTTTGTGAGTTATTATGATTATTATCAGCCGGAAGCTTATGTGCCTTCTACGGATACTTATATTGAGAAGGATTCGGCCATTAATGAGGAGATTGACAAGTTGAGGCATTCGGCTACGGCAGCTTTGTCGGAGAGACGTGATGTTATTATTGTGGCCAGTGTATCTTGTATATATGGGTTGGGAGATCCGATTGATTATCAGGAGATGGTAATATCGTTAAGGCCTGGTATGATTAAGGACAGAGATTCTGTTCTTAGAAAATTAGTTGATATTCAGTATTCTAGGAATGATATGGACTTTAAGAGGGGTAGTTTTAGAGTTAGGGGAGATGTGATTGAAATATTCCCAGCTACTTCTGATGAATTGGCTGTTCGAGTAGAATTCTTTGGAGATGAGATCGATCGCATCTCTGAGATTGATGTGTTAACCGGTGAGATTAAGAGTGTTTTAGAACATATAGCAATATTTCCAGCTTCTCATTATGTGGTTTCGGCAGAAAAGATGGAGAAAGCCATTGAGACCATTGAACAGGAGCTAGAAGAGAGAGTAAAGTATTTTAAAAGTGAAGATAAGCTATTAGAAGCTCAGAGAATCTCTGAGAGGACTAATTTTGATATAGAGATGATGCGTGAGACAGGATTTTGTTCTGGAATTGAGAATTATTCTAGGCATCTTTCAGGTTTAGAGCCAGGAAGTACACCTAATACATTAATAGATTATTTTCCTGAGGATTTTCTTATTATTGTGGATGAATCCCATATAACAATTCCACAAGTAAGGGGAATGTATGCAGGGGATCAATCAAGAAAAGGTACATTGGTTGATTTTGGATTTCGATTGCCTTCTGCGAAAGATAATAGACCCCTTAATTTTGGTGAGTTTGAGAGTAAGATTAATCAGATGATGTTTGTGTCTGCAACTCCATCTGTGTATGAACAGGAGCATGAATTATTACGTGTAGAACAGATAATTAGACCAACAGGGTTGTTAGATCCTGAGGTAGTTGTAAAGCCGGTAGAGGGGCAGATAGATGACCTTATCGGAGAAGTGAGAAGAGAAATTAGTAAAAAGAATAAGATCTTAGTTACTACTCTGACGAAACGAATGGCAGAAGACCTAACAGATTATATGAGGGAAGTAGGAATTCGCGTGAAGTATCTCCATTCAGATATTGATACTCTTGAGAGAGCTGAGATTATTCGAGATATGAGATTGGATGT
>CAZAKD010000071.1:3078-8049 GCA_964485435.1 uncultured Lachnospiraceae bacterium | reverse complement strand
AAAAACACTGAGAATAAAATGGAATTTAATCCATTTATTAAGGGAACTTTAAAATTAATTACTTATCTATCCACATTAATGGTTGACAAAACGAAACAAGAAGAGTAATGTATAAATATACACTGTATTAGTATAATAATTAGTTGGGAGGCAATTAGTATGAACTTAAAAGGAAGAAACTTTTTAACATTAAAAGATTTTTCTACTGAAGAAATTGAATATTTACTCGATTTAGCTGCAGAGCTGAAAGCAAATAAGAAAAAAGGTATTACTGGAAATTCATTAAAAGGTAAAAATATTGCCTTAATCTTTGAAAAGCCATCTACGCGAACTCGATGTGCATTTACAGTAGGTTGTGTTGATGAAGGGGGACATCCAGAATATCTAGGAAGAGAAGATATACAATTAGGGCACAAAGAAAGTGTTGAAGATACTGCAAAAGTATTAGGAAGAATGTTTGATGGTATCCAATTCCGAGGATATGCTCAAGATACAGTAGAGAAGCTAGCACAATACAGTGGAGTACCAGTATGGAATGGGTTAACTGATACCTATCATCCTACACAGATTCTAGCAGACTTCTTAACTTTGAAAGAACAATTTGGATATCTGAAAGGCCTTAATCTAGTATATGTTGGGGATGGTAGAAATAACATGGCCAACAGTCTTATGATTGGTAGTTCCAAAATGGGCATTCACTTTATGATACTTGCTCCTAAATCACTGTGGCCTACTGAAGATCTTGTATCTCAATGTAGCCAATATGCAAAAGAAACTGGAGCCACAATTAGACTCACAGAAAATAAAGATGATGTAAAAGGTGGAGATGCAATCTATACGGACGTGTGGTGTTCTATGGGTGAAGAAGATTTAGCTGCCCAGCGTATAGCCCTTTTAAAGCCATATCAAGTAAATAAAGAATTAATGGATAAGACACAGAATCCAAAGGCTATTTTCCTTCATTGCCTTCCTGCTGTAAAAGGAAATGAAGTAACAGAAGATGTATTTAACCAGTATGAATCAATCGTGTTTGATGAAGCTGAAAATCGTATGCACACAATCAAAGCTGTTATGGTTGCAACACTAGGTAATTAAAAGAATAACCTCTTTAGGGGTTATTGTTGTTACTATTCACAGCTGACTTAAGGGACGGAACGATGACACGAGTAAATGCTACTGAAAAGGAGACGCTTTCGCTTAGTTGCACTACGTAGCGGTACATAAGGCTCTAAAGGACAGAGCCTAAGTGCCGACGAGTGCAAAAACTCCTTTTTCAGTAGCATTTATTCGTGTCATCGTTCCTGGTTACTAAATGGTCTGTGAATAGTAACAAAAATATGGTAGCTAAAGTAGATTATTTAAAAATGTTTTTGTAAATTATCGTTTTTATGGTATACTTAATATTGGGTAATTTTAATCGTTATTATTTAGAATTACAAGAAACTGTAAATTAGAATATGAAGATCGAAAGGAGAGACATATGCAAGAAAAGTATTCAGAAATAACACCGGAGATAATTAAGTTAGCTGAGTTATGTAAGGAGAGTAACCATATACACCCAGAGTTATATACAAAATACGAGGTAAAAAGAGGATTAAGGGATATCAGTGGCAAAGGTGTATTAGCTGGGTTAACAGAAATCTCAGAGGTCCGATCCTATACATTAATTGACAGCGATGTGGTTCCTTGTGAAGGGGAACTCTATTATAGAGGAGTTAATGTTGAGAATATAGTAAATGGTTTTATTCAAGAAGAAAGATATGGATTTGAAGAAACAGTGTATCTACTCTTATTTGGGAAATTACCAACAAAGATTGAGTTGAAAGAATTAATGGCATTATTGGCGGAATATAGAACATTACCGACCAGTTTTGTACGAGATATTATATTGAAGGCACCAAGCCCTGATATGATGAATACATTAGCAAGAAGTGTATTAACTTTATACTCTTATGATGAAAAAGCAGATGACATATCTATTCCTAATGTATTACGCCAATGCCTTCAGTTAATTGCCTTATTTCCAGTATTATCGGTATATGGTTACCAAGCATATAGTCATTATCATGATGGAAATAGCTTGTTTATTCACTCACCACTTCCAGAGTTATCAACAGCAGAGAATATTTTACACCTATTAAGAGCAGATAGTACTTATAGTGAACTTGAAGCAAAAATCTTAGACATTGCCCTAGTATTACATGCAGAACATGGTGGAGGAAATAATTCAACCTTTGTTGATCATGTAGTAACCTCATCTGGTACAGATACTTATTCTGCAATATCCGCGGCACTTGGTTCTTTAAAAGGTCCTAAACATGGGGGAGCTAATATTAAAGTTATCCAGATGTTTGAAGATATGAAAGAGAATGTAAAGGATTGGGAAGACGAAGAAGAAGTAAGACAGTATCTTGCTAATCTACTTAATAAGAAAGCTTTTGATCAGATGGGACTTATCTATGGTATGGGCCATGCAGTCTATTCTATCTCTGATCCAAGGGCTAATATATTAAAAAGTTATGTAAAGAGCTTATCAGAAGAAAAAGGGCTCTATAAAGAATTTGCTCTCTATTCACTTGTGGAACAATTAGCACCTGAAGTGATTGCAAAAGAAAGAAAAATCTATAAAGGCGTAAGTGCTAATGTAGATTTCTACAGTGGATTTGTATATAAGATGTTGGATCTGCCGTTAGAGTTGTATACTCCGATATTCGCCATTGCCCGTATTGCAGGCTGGAGTGCACATAGATTAGAAGAACTAATCAATGCAGGTAAAATTATTAGACCTGCCTATAAGAGTGTAGCACCACATGCACCATACAAGCCATTATCAGATAGGTAATAATAGGTAGACAGATGAAAAAAGAGATATTGCGAATACTGCGTAATACAGAGGAATACATATCAGGGCAAGAATTATGTAATCATCTGAATGTATCAAGAACTGCCGTATGGAAAGTGATGAAGCAGCTAAAAGAAGAAGGATACGTGATTGATTCTATATCTAATAAGGGCTACCTTTTAATAGAGGGTCCAGACATATTAAGTAAAGAAGAGATAGAAAGCAGGATGGAAACAGAATTATTTGGAAGAAGAGTTGAGTATAACTTAGAAGTTGATTCTACCAATAATTTTGCAAAAAGAATTGCAGAGGAAAAAGGAACTCACGGTACTTTGGTTGTTGCAGAGATGCAAAACAGTGGCAAAGGAAGACGAGGGAGATACTGGGATTCCCCAAAAGGCACAGGGGTATGGATGACATTAATTCTAAAGCCTGATTTCAATCCACAGAAGGCTTCTATGATTACTCTTATTGCTGGACTAGGGGTTGCACAGGCGATTCATAAACTCTATCAAGTACCTTGCAAGATAAAATGGCCAAACGATATCGTAATAAATGGTAAAAAGGTCTGTGGTATTCTAACTGAGGTAAGTACTGAGATAGATGCAGTAAATAATATTGTAGTAGGAATAGGCATTAATGCCAATACACAGGAATTCCCCCCCGAGCTAGAATATGCAACATCAATATATAGAGAGATAGATCAGAACATATATAGATCAGAACTTATAGCCCAGTGTATGAAGGAGATCGAACATTATTACTATAATTTTATGAAGACACTAGATCTTAGAGATGTGCTGAATGAGTATAATGACCTGCTCGTAAATAAAGACAAAGATGTGATAATCCTAGAAGCCGATTCCAGCTACGTGGCAAAGGCCATTGGTATTAACGAAAAGGGAGAGTTAGGTGTTATTACAAGTGACGGCACAATTAGATATATTTTTGCAGGAGAAGTATCTGTTAGAGGAATCTATGGTTATGTATAAGAATAATGGAGGGTTATATCATGAAGAGATCTATATCTAATATTATATTTGGATTATTGTTCTTATGTTTAGGAATTACAGTTGCATTTAAGGCATTTGGCTTTGATTTTAACATATTTTTTGATGGATGGTGGACCTTATTTATTATTATCCCAAGTATTACGGGGCTATTCCAGAAGAATGATAGAACTTCATCCTTTATTGGATTAGGAGTTGGAATATTACTTCTATTAACATCCCAAGATATAATAGATTGGGGAATGTTTATTAATTTATTAATTGCTCTAGTATTTATTATGGTTGGTTTTAGCATTTTATTTAAAAAGAAAAGTGTTAAATATAATTCGTCAGATCACTATACTTCGTCCCAACCAGGTATTAAGAATTATTCTGTATACTTTGGTGGAAAAGATGTTCGACTTGATAACCACGAGTTTACAGGCGCTACAATGTCAGTTGCTTTTGGAGGAATTGAATTAGACCTTAGTCGAGCAATTATACAGCAAAATGTAGTGATTGATGCTTTTTGTGCATTAGGTGGCATCGATATTAGAGTTCCTAACAATGTTAAGGTAGAAGTAGATTGCACTCCAATTCTTGGAGGAGTGGATAATAAAGTTTCAGCACCTTATAGTGATGGGAAACCAGTTCCAACAATCTATATTAATGCCACTTGTATTTTAGGCGGAATTGATGTGAAATAAGATTTTTATAATTGAAACGAAGGAGAATATTATGTACCAAGAGAATATCGTCTTATGTGCATCAAGTACTTATGAACAAAAGTATTATTTTAATGATGATTTCAACGGACTTCCTGATGCAATAAAGGATGAATTAAAGATAATGTGCATCCTATATACTGAGGATATTGGGGGCATACTAACCTTGGAATATGAGGAAGATGGTACACTTGTATTTCAAGTGACTGCAGAGGAAACAGATCTTCTATTCGATGAGATTGGAAGTGTGTTAAAGATAAAAGAACTGCAAAAGACCAAAGGAGAACTACTTGAATCACTTGAATTATATTATAAAGTATTCTTTTTGGGAGAAGAACTATCAGATTAAATGATTGTATGTTACTATTCACAGCTGACTTAAGTGACGGAACGATGGCCAGAGTAAAATGCTTCT
>CAZAKD010000071.1:0-3068 GCA_964485435.1 uncultured Lachnospiraceae bacterium | reverse complement strand
TCAGGTCATCATTCCTGGTTACTGGCTGGTGTGTGAATAGTAACAATTGTATAGGAACAGATAGGAGTGATAATATTGTTATTAGCAGTAGATGTGGGTAATACAAATATTACATTAGGAATATTTAAAGAAGATGAATTGCTTGCCAACTATCGAATGACGACAGCAATCCCGCGAACATCAGATGAGTATGGAATCTTTATTAGAGACATTTTAAGAATAAATGAGATTAAAAAGGAAGAAATAAAAGATGCTATTATTGGCTCAGTGGTTCCCAATATGATGTGGGCACTTACTAGTGGTATTATTAAATATCTGGATATAAATCCAATTATTGTAGGAGTAGGAACTAAGACAGGTATTAAGATTATCACAGGTAATCCAAAAGAGATCGGAACAGATAGAATCATAGATGCGGTTGGGGCAATTGAGATCTATGGAGGACCAGCTATCGTAATAGATTTTGGTACGGCAACTACTTATGATTTAATTCTAGAAGACGGAAGCTTTGCAGCAGGAATTACAAGCCCAGGAATACGTATATCTGCAAATGCTCTTTGGAGAGAGACTGCCAAACTTCCAGAGATTTTAATTGAAAAACCTAAATCTATTCTAGCAAAGGATACAGTTACAAGTATGCAGGCAGGCCTAATCTATGGTTGTATTGGTCAGACTGAATATATAATCAATAAGATGAAAGAAGAATCAGGAATCTCCGATATCAAGGTAATTGCTACAGGAGGACTTGGTAAGATTATCTCTGATTCAACAGACGCCATCGATATATACAATAAGGACTTAACTATGTATGGATTGAAATACATCTATAATAAGAATAAGTTCTCTGAACAATAAAGGTAAAGATATGAATATTGGAAATGTTACAATCAAGGGAAATCTAATATTAGCACCTATGGCAGGGGTAACCGACCTGCCATTTCGTCTTTTATGTAAAGAACAAGGAGCAGACTTAATCTATACAGAGATGGTTAGTGCCAAAGGGATTTTTCATAATAATAAAAATACAGAGGAACTATTACAAGTCATGGAAGACGAGAGACCAGTAAGCTTACAGCTCTTTGGAGCAGATCCATATATCTTAAGTGAGATGGCGAAAAGAATTGAGGATAGAAACTTTGATATATTAGATATTAATATGGGTTGCCCTGTTCCCAAAGTTGTTAATAATGGGGAAGGTTCAGCTCTTATGAAAGAGCCTAAATTAGTGGGAGAGATAGTTGCTGCTGTAAGTAAAGCTATCAATAAGCCACTATCAGTAAAGATAAGAACTGGATATACAAAAGAGACTGTTAATGCGGTAGAGATTGCTAAGATTATTGAGGCAAATGGTGCACAAGCAATTGCAGTTCATGGAAGAACAAGAGAACAGTACTATAGTGGTAAAGCAGATTGGGATACTATTAGGCAGGTAAAACAAGCTGTCTCCATACCAGTGATTGGCAATGGAGACATTCTTACTCCACAAGATGCCGTAGCCATGGAGGAATATACCGGTTGTGATGGACTTATGATTGGTCGTGGAGTCAGAGGAAACCCATGGCTCTTTCACCAAATAAAAGTATATCGTGATACAGGTATAATGGAAGAGAAGCCATCATTAAAAGAAGTAATTGATATGATTCTAAGACATGCAAAACTACAAATAAAAGTGAAAGGCGATTATATTGGAATTCGTGAAATGCGGAAACATGTTGCATGGTATACTACAGGTTATCCAAATTCTTCAAAGTTAAGAAATCAAGTGAATGGTGTAGAGTCCATGGAACAGTTAATCGCCTTAATGGAGAAGTATGCTAGTATCAAGTGCCCTGATAACTACTTAGAAAATCAGATAATCTAGTGGTAGCATCCTGTAATATATCTATCTCTGGTAGATATACGATTCTAAAATGATCAGGAGAATTCCAGTTGAATCCAGTTCCTTGAACAATTAACACATTTTTCTCTTTTAAGAAATCAAGAGTGAATTGCATATCATCTTTAATTTTATACTTTTGAATATCTATTTTAGGGAAAATGTAAAAAGCGGCTTTAGGTTTTACAACACTGATACCTGGTATATCATTTAATGCATTATAGATATATTCACGCTGCTCATATATACGCCCTTTTGGAAGAAGCAACTTATCAGTGCTTGGTTCTTCTGAGAGGGCTGTTTTTATTATATATTGAGAAGGAACATTGGAGCAAAGTCTCATAGAGGACAAAAGGTTTAGCCCTTCAATATATCCTTGTACATGAGTTTTATCTCCACTAAGACTCATCCAACCACTTCTATATCCTGCAACTCTATGGGATTTGGATAGTCCATTAAAAGTAATTACAAATAGATCTGGAGCAAGGGATGCAATAGAAGTATGAGTTAAGCCGTCCATTACTAAGCGGTCATAGATCTCATCTGCAAATATGATTAGATCATATTCTCTAGCAACTTCAACAATCTCCTGGAGAAGTTCCTTAGGATAAAGTGCCCCAGTAGGATTGTTAGGATTAATTACAACAATACCTTTTGTTTTGTCAGTGATTTTGCTTCTAATATCCTTAATATCCGGATACCATTCTGACTCTTCATCACATATATAGTGAACAGTCTTACCACCTGATAGGGTTACAGCTGCTGTCCAAAGGGGATAGTCTGGTGAAGGAATTAAGATCTCATCCCCATTATCTAGTAAACCTTGCATTGTCATTACAATTAGCTCACTCACACCATTTCCAGTATAGATATCCTCCACACCTACATTAGGAATGTTCTTAAGTTTACAGTAATCTGCAATAGCTTCTCTTGCGCTAAGAATTCCTTTTGAATCGGAATAACCTTCTCCGTCAGTAAGATGTGATGCCATATCAGATAAAATGGTATCAGGGGCATGAAAACCGAAGGGAGCAGGATTGCCAATATTTAATTTTAGAATATTCTCGCCTCTAGCGATCATCTGATTGGCCTGGTCCATAACGGGACCTCGTATATCATAACATACATTATCTAACTTTTTTGACTTCTCAAATACTCTCATTATCTTTATCTCCTTCCAATAATGAGGACC
>CAZAKD010000070.1:6793-8077 GCA_964485435.1 uncultured Lachnospiraceae bacterium | reverse complement strand
GAAAACCTGTAAAGTGGGTAAGTGGAAAAGATATTATTCTACATATTATTGGAATGATAGGTGTAGATGGAGCTTTATATCAATCTATGGAGTTTGTTGGTGATGGAATTAAGAATTTAACTATGGATGACCGTTTTACTATGGCTAATATGGCAATTGAGGCTGGAGCGAAGAATGGAATATTCCCAGTGGATGAATATACCATTCATTATATAAAAGAACATTCTATTAAGGAATATACAATCTATGAAGCAGATGAAGATGCAGAATATGAAGAGACATATGAGATCGATTTATCATCATTAAAGCCTACAGTAGCATTTCCACATCTTCCTGAGAATACTAAGACAATTGATCAAGTAGGAGATATTAAGATTGACCAAGTTGTAATAGGATCTTGTACCAATGGTAGAATAGATGATCTTAGAATGGCTGCTAAGGTTATGGAAGGAAAGAAAGTTGCAAAAGGTATGAGAGCAATTGTGTTCCCTGCGACTCAGGCAATCTATCTTCAGGCAATGGAAGAGGGCTTATTGTCTATATTTATTAAAGCTGGAGTAGTAGTAAGTACTCCAACATGTGGACCTTGTCTTGGTGGACATATGGGAATTCTTGCATCAGGAGAAAGAGCTGTAGCGACTACTAATCGTAATTTTGTTGGAAGAATGGGTCATGTAGATTCAGAAGTATATCTAGCTAGTCCTGCAGTTGCAGCAGCCAGTGCAATAACTGGAAGAATTACAGGACCAGAAGAACTAGAACTTATGAAATAGGAGGCTATGGAATGAAAGCATTTGGAATAGTACACAAATATGGTGATAATGTAGATACAGACGTTATTATACCTGCTAGATATCTGAATACATCTAATCCAGATGAACTGGCAGAAAAATGTATGATTGATATAGATAAAGAATTTGTCAATAGAGTTCAACCTGGAGATATCATAGTTGCAAATAAGAACTTTGGTTGCGGTTCATCACGTGAGCATGCGCCAATTGCAATTAAAGCATCAGGAATAAGTTGTGTTATTGCAGAAACTTTTGCAAGAATTTTCTATCGAAATTCTATTAATATTGGACTTCCTATTATTGAATGTAAGGAAGCTGCAGATAACATTGAGGCTGGAGATCAAGTGGAAGTAGATTTTGATAATGGAATGATATACAATAAAACCAAGGGTACACAATACAAAGGTCAGGCTTTTCCTGAATTCATGCAAAAAATAATCAAGGCCGAGGGTTTGATAAACTATATTAATAGTAAATGACTTAGTGACGGAAT
>CAZAKD010000070.1:0-6693 GCA_964485435.1 uncultured Lachnospiraceae bacterium | reverse complement strand
TCAAGGCCGAGGGTTTGATAAACTATATTAATAGTAAATGACTTAGTGACGGAATTACATGTGGCAGCATTCCTGTTTATTGGTTATTTTGAAGGATTAATGTGTTATCATATATCGGATGATTTTGGTTTGTGAAATGTATTGAAATAGAAAACCCCTCGAATGTTACTTCGAGGGGTTTTCTGTATAAGGGATAAAGAGGAGTAGCCTAGCAGTTGGGGAAAGGATAACTACCAGGCTAAATTTATGAAAAAAATTATCTTGCTATCAATATTAAGTGTGTTACATCTTTGCTATGATTGTATTATAGCCGATAGATATGATGTTGGTATGGATAAATTATGAACAGTTTGTGAATTTAGCATTTAATCAGAAATCATTGATTATACTGTAGTTTCTTGGAATAAACATTTCAACCAAATATTGCTATCATTGTTTCAGAACAATAAAACCATAATATAATAGTAGTAGGCTTAATGAAAATATTTAATATATATATAAGTCTGTGTATTGAAAGGACGGTGATAATATGACTAGTGTATTTCGCAAATTAATTAGCAGGGAATTGGGGGAAAAGAAATATTATAAATTTTTTAATATATATCAAAAGAAAATGATGGAGAGAAGTTATGATTATAAGAATATAAGTAATGAAGAAATATATAGAGATATCTATGAGGAGCTTAAGGATAATGATAAGGTTCATCTTCGTAAAAGAATGGAACGACTTTCAGATGCTATGATAACAGCATTGCGTATTAGCAAAACTTATATGTTTTCTCTGATTTTTTATCTTATGGCTGCTTTGTTTCTTATTAGTCTTAATCTTCAGATACTTGTTACCATTGCAGGATTAATAGGGATGAGT
This sequence comes from uncultured Lachnospiraceae bacterium, assembly GCA_964485435.1. Classification (GTDB taxonomy): domain Bacteria; phylum Bacillota; class Clostridia; order Lachnospirales; family Lachnospiraceae; genus CAZAKD01. The sequence goes on along the minus strand of CAZAKD010000070.1, from coordinate 5,825 downwards.
AGCTGCTTTATATATAAGACCTATGAATTTGTAGTGAATAAATTCTGTTATATTGATGCCCATATTGTACTTGTGTATAAATCTGTATTGGATGAATTGATAAAAAAGCTAGATGATAAATGAAATAGAATATAATGAAGAATGTAACGCAAAAAAGGTGCGTAGTTTCGCATCTTTTTTGCATTGACAATATTATTCAAATATTCACACACTTAACAATACAGATTTCTTTAAGGAGAAGCTATAATAAAGATAAAATTGGAGGTGTGTGTAAATGAAATATGGATATTTTGATAATATAAATAGGGAATATGTAATTGATAAGGTTAATCTACCTACTTCATGGACCAATTATCTTGGAATTAAGGATTTATGTGCTGTAGTAAATCACACAGCTGGTGGATATATGTTCTACAAGACACCGGAGTATCACAGGATTACTCGTTTTCGTGCCAATGCAATTCCAATGGATAGGCCTGGACATTATGTATATATTAGAGATGATGAGTCAATGGATTATTGGAGTATCTCTTGGCAGCCAGTTGGGAAGCCGCTAGATCAAGCAAGGTATGAATGTAGACATGGTTTATCCTATACGAGGTACACTTGCGAGTATAGCGATATAAAAGCAGAACAAACATTATTAATACCTAAAGAAGATCCTGTGGAACTATGGGACGTAAAGATTAAAAATGAGGGAGATCAAGCAAGGGAATTAAGTGTGTTTACTTATCTTGAATTCTCATACCACCATATAGATATGGATAATAGGAACTTCCAGATGAGTAATTATGCGGCAGGCTCTTCTTATGATGATGGGATTATCGAACATGATTTATTCTATGAGGAGTTTGGACATCAATATTTTACATCTAGTGTACAAGCAGATGGATATGATTGTTTAAGAGATCAGTTTATTGGTCTTTATCATACAGAAGATAATCCAATTGCAGTAGAAAGAGGTTATTGTGGAAGCACTTATGAAAAAGGTGGAAACCATTGTGGGTCATTACATAAGAAGATATCTCTACAACCAGGGGAAGAGGTTAGATTGATTTTTATGCTTGGAGAAGGGGATAGAGAAGCAGGCAGAGTGATGCGCGATAAATACTCTGTATACGAAAATGTTGACCTAGCTTATGAAGAACTTAAGAGCTTCTGGAATGAAAAGCTTCAAAAACTCCAGATACAGACACCTAATGAAGGTATGAATACATTGATTAATACTTTTCTTATATTGGACCTTGTATCAGGCAGAGATCAATGTAATGTTCTCTCGATTTGCATCATTTATAGAAGTTGGAGGAAGAACGGGGCTTGGATATAGAGATACAGCACAAGATTCAATGACCGTTCCACATTCTAATCCTGGAAAATGTAAACAAAGACTGGTAGAGTTGTTACGTGGCCTTGTGTCAAAAGGATATGGACTACATCTATTTCAACCAGAGTGGTTTGATCCGGATAATGACTCAATTCCATTTAAATCTCCAACTGTTGTTCCTACTCCAAATGCAGCAGATATGATACATGGTATTGAAGATGCATGCTCAGATGACGCTCTTTGGTTAGTAAGCTCCATTGTAGAATATGTAAAAGAGACAGGTGAGTTTGATTTCTTAGATGAAATGATTACCTATGCAGATGGTGGAAGCGGAACAGTATATGAACACATGACAAAAATACTTGATTTCTCTAATGAGCAAGTGGGGGAAACAGGAATCTGCAAAGGATTGCGTGCAGACTGGAATGACTGTTTGAACCTAGGTGGTGGTGAGAGTGCTATGATTTGATCAATATAATCTAGAATTACCAAGGGATTGGAGTAAGTTTAAAAAAGCAATTCATACATTTCAAATCAACGGAATTATTCCCATTTCAGTATCACTGAATGATATTCCAAACTATTGGATTGACTTTCTCATGATGTCAGGAACTACACCGGAAGAATTTGAGCAAATTCCTGCTAGCGCACCAGATGGCTGGGTGAAAGGATTATCTTTATTAAAAGAGTTAAGGGATTTGGGGGCTTTTCCAAGTGACACTGATACAATAGATAATGATATGGCAAGTAATCTATTTAAACAAAAAAAAGCAGCCATGCAATTAGATGGTTCTTGGTATTTAGCTAGTATTCTAGATCAAGATAATACAGTAGTTGTTCCATTTCCAACAATACCTGGAGGGATGGCATCAAAAGGAACAGCAATTACAGGGTATTCTTCTGGATTCTATATTACCAAAAGGGCATGGGAGGATCCAAATAAAAGAGAAGCAGCGGTTAACTTTGTGTTAGCGAATACCAATGATGCTCAGATTATCAAGTATTGGAATGGGAATGGAACTTGCTCAGTTCCTGTTTCGGATAATATAGTTGCATTAACACCATTGCAGATCTCTGGAAGAGAGTATGCAGAATCCATTGAAGTTCCTTTATCAGCAACGGATTCTAGAATATCACAAGAAGCATTTACAATATTAAAGGATGGTATTATTAGCATATCTACAGGAGAATCAAGTGCAGAGGATATTATTAATGGGATGTTGCGGGTACATAATAGACAGTAATGAATATAAAGATTGGGGATAATGATATGTATAAGGTATTGATTATTGATGATGAACCAATAATTGTGGAAGGAATCTCAAGAATTGTTCCTTGGGAGAAGTATGGATGTGTGCTAGCTGGAACAGCTAATGATGGGTTAGAGGGTATGACTGAAATACGTGAAAAGAGGCCTAATATAGTTATAACAGACATTGCTATGCCTGGCTTAGATGGACTTGCTATGTTGGCAGGTCTTAAATCAGAATTTCCTGACCTTGAGGTAAGTATATTAACTGGATATAGAGAGTTTGACTATGCTCAAACTGCAATTCATCTTGGAGTAACAAGGTTTTTATTAAAGCCTTCTAACATGAATGAGATAGAAGAAGCCATTCAAGTTATGGTTTCTAATCTGCAGGCAAAGAATATAGTGTCTATTAGTGATGCAGTTGAGAAGGAAGATAATAATGCCAGTAGTTTCATAATTAATAATGCCATTAAGTACATAGAGAGTAATTATACTCATAAAATAACCTTGTCTGAAGTAGCAGAGAAGACATATATTAGTCAATGGCATCTGAGTAAATTGTTGAATCGTAATCTTGGTCAGAATTTTTCTGAGATATTAAATGGAATTCACATTAAAGAAGCACAGGAGCTTTTAAAAGATCCTTCTCTAAGAATCGGTGATATAGCTGAACGTGTAGGCTTTATTGATATGGCCCATTTTTCTAGAGTATTTAAAAAAATAGTTGGTATGTCAGCAAATGAATATCGTAATACAATTACATCTAGTTTATTTTAGTGATTATGTTATAATAAAGTTGATAGTTTTATGGATTATCTGAAATAATAAGGAGATTAATGGAGGAATATGAGCATGAAGATGTATCGAGTAAAGGACTATAATGCAATGAGCAGAAAGGCAGCTAATATAATTGCTGCTCAAATTATCTTAAAACCAGATAGTGTATTAGGTTTAGCAACAGGAGGTTCTCCGGTGGGAACTTATGAATATTTAGTGCAATGGTACAAAGATGGAGATCTAGATTTCTCACAAGTAAAGACAGTGAATTTGGATGAATATAAAGGCCTTTCAAAAGATAATGATCAAAGTTATTTTTATTTTATGGATCAACATCTATTTAGCAAGGTGAATATTGATATTAAGAATACTCATATTCCTGATGGAACCATAGAAGATAGCGATGAGGCATGTAAGAGATATAATAGCATAATCGAAGGATTTGGTGGAGCTGATCTTCAATTACTTGGAATTGGCCATAATGGCCATATTGGTTTTAATGAACCAGATGAAATGTTTATAAAAGAAACTCATTGTGCTGCATTAACAGATAGTACTATTGAAGCGAATGCAAGATTATTTGAGAATCCAGATGATGTTCCAAGATATGCTTATACAATGGGAATTCAGAATATTATGCAAGCAAAGACAATTGTACTTATTGCAAGTGGAAAAGATAAAGCGAAGGCAATCAAAGATGCTTTTACTGGACCGGTAACACCAGCAGTTCCAGCATCTATTCTTCAATTACATCCAAATGTAATCGTTATAGGTGATGAAGACGTATTTTCATTATATGAATAAAGTATATTAATATATAAGATTAGATTAATAACGAAAGAGGTGAGTAGATGATTATTAAAAATGTAAAAGTATATATGGAGGATAATCATTTCCAAGTAGGAGATATTTTTATTGAAGAGGGTTTGATTACTGATAAAAAGCCTACAGATGATATAGTTTTAGATGGATCAGGACTTTATGCAATTCCAGGATTAACAGATATTCATTTTCATGGATGTGTAGGATATGATTTCTGTGATGGTACTCATGAGGCTACGAGAGCAATGGCATTGTATCAAGCATCAAAGGGTGTTACAACAATATGTCCTGCAACAATGACTTTGCCAGAAGATACCCTTGCTTCTATCTGTGAAGCTGCATCTACATATAACAACGAAGAGGGTGCTATTCTATGTGGAATTAACATGGAAGGACCTTATGTGTCTGTAGAGAAGAAAGGTGCACAGAATCCAGCTTATATTCGAAAGCCAGATATTGATCTTTATCGTAGCCTACAAGAAAAGTCAGGTAATCTAATAAAGCTAGTAGCCATTGCACCTGAAGAAGAAGGGGCTATGGAACTTATCTCTGAATTAAGAGATGAAGTTACATTATCTATTGCCCATACTACAGCAGACTATGATATAGCCCATGAAGCATTAGAAAGAGGTGCCAATCATATTACACATCTATATAATGCTATGCCACCATTTTCACATAGAGCACCAGGAGTTATTGGGGCAGCATGCGATAACACAACTTGTAATGTGGAAATCATCTGTGATGGGGTACATCTTCATCCTAGTGTAGTAAGGACCACATTAAAAATGTTTGGAGAAGATAGAGTAGTATTTATTAGTGATAGTATGATGGCAACAGGTATGCCAGACGGAGAGTATTCCCTAGGTGGTCAGGCAGTAAAAGTGGTTGGCAATAAAGCAACATTAGTTGTAGATGGAGCCATTGCTGGATCAGCAACAAATCTTATGGACTGTATGAAAAATGCAGTTAAGAATATGGGCATACCATTAGAAACAGCTGTAAAGTGTGCAGCAGTGAATTCGGCAAAATCAATTGGTATCTATGATCAATATGGAAGCATTGCCCCTGGTAAAGTAGCTAATATTGTCTTACTAGATGAAGAGTTAGAGGTAAAAAATGTCATATTAAAAGGAATTGTAATATAGAATTGACTTAGTCACTTTGGGGACGGTACCTAACGCGTTAGGTACCGTCCCCAAAGTGAAAAAACATAGAGGGAGAATCAATGATATGGGTTGCTTAGGTAATATAATTTGGTTTATATTTGGTGGATTTGTAATGGGAATAAGTTGGCTGTTTGCAGGATTATTGTGGTGTATAACGATTGTTGGAATTCCTATCGGCCTTCAGTGCTTTAAGTTTGCAGGGTTAGCTTTTGTGCCATTTGGAAAAGAAGTTGAATATGGCGGTGGTGTGGGATCGCTTCTGTTGAATATTTTATGGATTCTAATTACAGGAATACCACTAGCTATTGAAGCAGCTATAATTGGAGTATTTTTTTGCATCACTATCATTGGAATTCCTTTTGGACTTCAGTGCTTTAAAATTGCAAAACTTGCATTAATGCCATTTGGAGCTTCTGTAAGGTAAAATTGGGGACGGTACTTAATGAGTTGGGGACGGTACCTGATGCATCGAGGATGCTGA
>CAZAKD010000069.1:0-8107 GCA_964485435.1 uncultured Lachnospiraceae bacterium | reverse complement strand
GTTTGGATGTGGACTTAGAGCACCTCACGGTGGGGTATTTGTAATACCTGTAGTAAGTAATCCAATGGCTTATATCGCAGCCATTGCTATAGGAGCGGTAGTAGGAGCAGTGATTCTAGGCTTCTTAAAGAAACCAGTGGCAGAATAATCATTTAGGGACGGTACCTAACGCGTTAGGTACCGTCCCTAATCAATCACTTGCAAGTTATTTAATTTCATATATAATTGTATATAGATATTAAACATGTAGATTGATAATTAGAAAGATAGGAATGACATGAATAAGAAGATTTTGTTTTTTGATATTGATGGTACATTAATTACGAAAGATACTTTTAAGATGCCTGACTCAGCTAGGCGAGCACTGAGAAAAGCGAAAGAAAATGGACATCTCGTATATGTTAATACGGGAAGGGTGTACGCAATTATAGATCCTTATATTCGTGAAATTGGTTTTGACGGATATGTATGTGGTTGCGGTACATATATTCAATCAGGAGAAGAGATACTCCTAGAAAAAGAGATTGAAGAGCAAGAATGTAAAAGAATTATACAACTTCTTAAAGATTGTAAAATAGATGCAGTTTTAGAAGCAAAGGAAGATGTATTTTTTGAACATAAAGAGATTCTTCCAACAGATTTCATGCGTATGAGGGAGCATTTTGCTAAGAGTGGATATGGTGTTAAGAAAAATTGGGATTCTGATTCTGTTATTTTTGATAAACTCTTTGCTATGGCAAATAGTGAAAGTAATGTCTCGCTATTCCATAAAGAATTAGAAGAGAAGTATGATATTATTGATCGTGGTAATAATTGTGTCGAGGTTATTCCTAAGGGATATAGCAAAGGTACCGGAATTAAATATCTTTTAGATTATCACAATATACCACACGAGAATAGTTTTGCTTTTGGTGATAGTTCAAATGACTTGCCTATGTTAGAATATGTTGCAAATAGCATAGCAATGGGAGATAGTGACTCTTCTGTATACGATGTAGCTACATTTATTACAAAAGATGTAAAAGACGATGGTATAGAATTCGCATTAGAACATTTTGGTATAATTTGATTTGACATTTCAGCTAATGCTGGTAATATTTACGAGATATATTCTTTCCCTTGACAAACTTCTTAAGGGTGATATAATAAAAATCAATCATAATAAAATATACTAACACGTTGAAGAGACGAGTAAGGTGGCGTATAATTCAGAGAGAGATATAGAGTGCTGTGAATATCTTATTAGAAACCATCCCAAGACTAACTCTGAGTGATTCTAATCCAATCCGGTGATTCCGTTATAATCTGAATGAAGTGGGTTTATACCAATTAGGGTGGAACCGCGAGTACGAATTGTTACTCGTCCCTTTCGATTTATACTATAATTATAATATGAATCGGAAGAGACGAGTTTTTTTATTGTCAAGATTGGGGACGGTCCCCAACCACTTAGGTACCGTCCCCAAAACCAAAAAGGAGATGTAGAATATGAAGATAACTCTAAAAGATGGCTCTATGAAAGAGTATGAGAGCGCTATGTCATTAATTGATATAGCAAAAGACATTAGTGAAGGTTTGGCTCGAATGGCATGCGCGGGCGAGATTGATGGCAAAGTAGTTGATCTTAGAACTATAGTAGATAAAGATTGTGAAATAAATATATTAACTTTTAATGATGATGCAGGTAAGGCAGCTTATAGACATACAGCTTCACATGTACTTGCTCAAGCAGTTAAGAGGCTATACCCACATGCAAAAGTAGCGATTGGTCCTGCTATTGAAGAAGGTTTTTACTATGATTTTGATGTAGAATCTTTTGATAGAGCTGCATTAGATGAATTAGAAAAAGAAATGAAGAAGATTATTAAAGAGGGAGCTCAGTTAGAGAGATTCACTCTTCCAAGGGATGAAGCGATAGCCCTTATGAAAGAAAAAGATGAACCTTACAAGGTAGAATTAATTGAAGAACTCCCAGAAGGAGAGATTATCTCTTTCTATAGACAAGGGGATTTTGTAGATCTATGTGCAGGTCCACACCTAATGAGTACAAAAGCAATTAAGGCGATTAAACTAATCTCATCTTCAGGTGCATATTGGAGAGGATCAGAGAAGAATAAGATGTTAACAAGAGTTTATGGAACAGCATTTGCTAAGAAAGCTGACCTAGATGCTTATCTTGTACATCTGGAAGATATCAAGAAACGTGATCATAATAAACTTGGACGTGAAATGGAATTATTCACTACTGTAGACGTAATTGGTCAAGGTCTTCCATTGATGCTACCAAAGGGAGCGAGAATAATCCAAACTCTTCAGAGATGGATTGAAGATGAAGAAGAGAAACGTGGTTATCTATTAACTAAGACTCCACTTATGGCTAAGAGTGATCTTTACAAGATATCTGGACACTGGGATCATTATAAAGATGGAATGTTTGTACTTGGGGATGAAGAAAATGACAATGAAGTATTCGCACTACGCCCAATGACTTGTCCATTCCAATATTATGTATATAAATCAAGTCAAAAGAGCTATAGAGATCTACCATGTAGATATGGAGAGACTTCTACACTATTTCGTAACGAAGATTCTGGGGAAATGCATGGTCTTACTAGAGTAAGACAATTTACAATATCAGAAGGACATCTAATTGTAACACCAGAACAAGTAACAGAAGAATTTATTGCATGTGTTGATTTAGCCAACTACTGTCTAGAAACGCTTGGATTAAAAGATGATGTAACATATGTTTTATCCAAATGGGATCCTAAGAATCGAGAAAAATATGTAGGAACTGATGAAGCTTGGGAGGAATCACAAGGAAGAATTAGAGAGATTCTAGTACAGTTAGGACTTCCATTCACAGAAGAAGAAGGAGAAGCTGCCTTCTATGGCCCAAAACTTGATATTCAGACAAAGAATGTATATGGAAAAGAAGACACAATGATTACCATTCAATTAGATTTTGCTCTTGCAAAACAATTTGATATGGTCTATATCGATAAAAATGGTGAGAAGAAAAATCCATATATTATTCATAGAACATCTGTAGGTTGCTATGAAAGAACTCTAGCAACATTAATTGAAAAATATGCAGGAAACTTCCCAACTTGGTTATGCCCAGAACAAGTACGTGTTCTTCCAATCTCAGAGAAATATCATGATTATGCTAAGAAAGTTGAAAAAGAATTAAATGCAAATGGTATTAAATGTACTGTAGATGAAAGAGCTGAAAAGATTGGCTATAAGATTCGTGAAACAAGATTAGCAAGAGTACCGTACATGTTAGTTGTTGGTCAAAAGGAAGAAGAAGATAATCTTGTATCTGTAAGAAGTCGTTATCTTGGTGATGAAGGTCAGAAATCATTAGATACATTTGTAGACGAGATCAGTAAAGAGATTAGAACAAAAGCCATTAGAAAAGTAGAAGTAGAGGATAAATAAAATAAAGATGAGGTAGAAAATGATAAATTTCCTACCTCATCTTTTATAGTCCCTTTGACTGCATATTGTGCGATATGATCTTATTTATATACTCTAACTCTTTCCTCTAAAGGCTGGAATTCCTTCACTCCAGGATTAGCCACAGGTTTTCCAAAAGGCATCTGAGCAACTAGATTCCAACTATCTGGAATATTCCATTCCTTCTTAACTTGATCCAGGATCAATTCATTATAATGTTGTAGGGAAGCACCCAAACCTTCATTTTCTAAAGCAGTCCATATTACAAATTGTAACATGCCTGCAGCTTGCTGAGCCCAAACAGGGAAATTATCTTTATATAATGGAAACTGTTCTTGCAAACCACGTACAATCGCTGAATCATCAAAATATAAAACAGATCCATAACCGTTTGCAAAACTATCAATCTTCTCTTTAGTTGGGGCAAATTGATCAGCTGGAACTACCTTTCTCAAGGCTTCTTCAACAATGTTCCACAACTTATCATGCTCTTTGCCAAGCAATAATACAACCTTTCCACTTTGACTATTAAATGCAGTTGGAGAGTGCTTTACAGCATGTTCTATAATTTCTTGAATCTGTGAATCTGATATTATCGCCTCTTTACTAATTCCATAATAAGAGCGTCTTTCTGCTACTGCTGCTAAAAATTCTTTTGACATAATAAGTCCTCCTTAATATTCTATATAATAAAACTTAATTATTTTTATTTATTAAGTTACTTAAAGTAACTTATTAGTGACAGTATGCCACAAATATATTTAATCGTCAAGTAGAAAATTAAAAATATAAAAATTTATTAATTCCATCTTTCAGCCCAACTTTGTAATTCGTCCAAAACATTTTGAAGCTCCTTACCTTTTTGAGTTAACTCATATTCTATACGAACCGGTGTCTCTGGATAGACATTCCGTATTACAATCCCTTTTTCCTCTAACTCTTTAAATCTTTCTGTTAACATTCGAGCACTCATATTAGGAATGGATTGTGAAATATCAGAAAATCTCTTTTGTCCACTGAGCAAAGTTCGAATAATTAACCCAGTCCAACGTTTTCCAAGAAGCTCAGCTGCATTTTCAAATTTAGGGCATATGCTATACTTTTCCATATATTCAACTATGCTTTTAAGCATTTATCCTTTCAAAAATATTTTAATAGGAACTATAATTATTTTATCATACTTAGTTGAAAAAAGTAAGTACTTGATGTATATTTATTGTTGAAGGACATTTAAAAGAGATAAAGATGTCCATATAAATAAATGAGCACACACTAGCTTACTTGTAAGTTGGACAAGTTATGGATATAATATGTATAGAAAACAACTGAAACTAGTGAAAATAGAAACTACTGATAATAACTATAGAAAGAAAATACGAGTATGAAAAATAAAAATCAAATTGTTGAATATATGAAAAATGGATGTAAGCAAGATTCTAATAGTTACTTAGGATTAGAATTGGAGCACTTTATTGTAAAAAAGGACACAAAAGAAGCAGTATCCTTTTATGAAGAAAAGGGAGTAGAACATATTCTAAAAATAATAAGTAACCATTTTGATGAAAAAATCATATCTAATGGTCATCTAATTGGTCTCAATAGTCCCAATATAGCAATATCTCTAGAGCCAGGTGCTCAGTTTGAAATTAGTATTAAGCAACAAAACAAGATACAAAATATTGAAAGTATCTATAGAGATTTCGTTCAGATGCTAGATCCAATTCTAGAAGAATTGAATTATGAGATGGTATATCTAGGATACCAACCTAAAACTAAAGTAGATGATATCATGATATTGCCTAAAGAGAGATATCATTATATGGATATGCATTTTAAAACATCAGGAACTTGTGGGAAAAATATGATGAGAGGAACTGCAGCAACCCAAGTATCCATTGATTACAAGAATGAAGAAGAATTTGTGATAAAATATAGAGCAGGTAATATATTAGGACCAATTCTTGCTATGATCACTGATAACTGCCCTGTGTTTGAGGGAGAGCTTTATCATGGCAATATGCTGAGACAATACATCTGGGAAAATGTAGATTCAGAGCGGACAGGAACCGTGCCGTCTTTGTTTGATCCTAACTTTGGATTTGAAGAATATGCAGAATACATTAGTCATGTACCCCAGATTGTACATGAAGATAGATATCATATTATGAGTTATACCCAAGCAACTTCAGAAGAATTATTTCAAGATAGGGAGTTAAACAAACAAGAAATAGAACAAATATTATCCATGGTATTTCCTGATGTTCGAGCAAAACAATATATCGAAATACGAGTTGCAGATAGTATGCCTTTAGAGTACGTACTATCTTATCTTTCACTTGTAAAAGGATTATTTGCAGATGTGAAACGTCTTGAGAAGTTTTTAGACAAACTAAATTGCCAGGACATCCATGATATTAGAAATGGAAAGATGGAGCTAAGCCAGAAAGGCTACGAAGGAATGATATATAATATGCCAGTAGCTACCATACTTGAAGAAATGTTGGAAATGGCCTATGATAATTTGGAGGCAGAAGAATCTCAATACCTTTTACCACTTAAGAAACTTGCCAACAACAGACGTACAGTAAAGGAGATATAAATGAACCAAATAGGAATGAAAGAAATCAATGATCAATACGTTGGTTATGTAGAGGATCATTTTGAAGAAAATAAAGAAACTTTTTATAAATCAATGGAATATCTAGATCAATCAACTGCTAAATATCATGGAGAGACCATTTATTCTCTATATCTTCCCAAGATATTTCCAGAGCATGTGGTAGAATATCTAAGAGAATCAGCAGATACCATGTATTCTATACTAACTAAAGTCATTAAAGAATATCTAGAAGATGAGGATTATCGTAAACTATTTGGATTCAGCAAAGAATTAGAAGAATTAATCGTAGTTGATCGATTATATGAATCATATCTTCCAATTGCAAGAATTGATATCTTTCTAAATGAAGAAGATTTATCTTTTCAGTACTGTGAATTTAACGCAGATGGAACCAGTTCCATGAATGAAGATAGAGAACTTAATATAGCTTTGACCAAGACTGCTGCCTATCAAAAGTTAGCAAAAGAATACTCACTTGAAACATTTGAATTATTTGACTCATGGGTAGAAGAATTCATGGCAACCTATGGAACTTATAAGAAAAAGAGAGAGAACCCAAGAATTGCAGTTGTAGACTTTTTAGAAAAGGGGTCTTCAATGGAGGAATTCGAGATGTTCTGTAAAAGCTTTAGAAAAGCAGGCTATGAAGCGGAAGTATGTGAGATACGAGATCTTAAATATATTGATAATATATTATACTCATCATCAGGTCAAAGAATTGATGCTATATACCGTAGAGCTGTAACCAGTGATATCATGGCTCATCTAGATGAAGTTCCTGATTTTATTCAAGCAGTAAAAGACCAAAATGTATGCCTAGTTGGTAGCTTTTGCACCCAAATCATACACAACAAGATCCTGTTTAAATTACTATTTGAAGAAAGAACACAAAGCTTCTTAAATGAAAAGGAAATAAAGTATATCCAAGAACATATTCCATATACTGTTCGATTGACAGACCATGATTGTGACATTGATGAAGTAATTAAGAATAAAAATGAGTGGATTATTAAGCCAGAAGATTCTTATGGTGCACAAGGTGTATATGCAGGAATTACTCATACAGAAAAAAGATGGGAAGAGCTAGTTCATAGTAATAAAAACCGTGATTATCTTCTTCAAAAGTTCAATTTGCCTTACCAATCCAAGAATCTTGACTTTCATAAGGAAGACCCTAAGTTTCAACTATATAGCAATCTAACTGGAATGTATATATATAATGGGAAGTTTAAAGGAGTCTACTCAAGATTATCTAATAAAGAGATAATATCTACACAATATGATGAAAATGTCATTGCTTCTTTAATGGCAAAAGAAAAATAAAGGGGTGACTTGTCCTATGTACAATGTCTTTTTTATGAATGAACTAATGGAGAAAGGGAATGAATATGGACTATTTGGACTAAATGTTCCCAAAGAAGCATACGATTTATCAGGTTATACTGTTAAAAGGACAACACAAGGAAAGTCATATCTAATTAAGGAAGATAAATCTTCACTAAAAGGAGCCATTGCATTCTTAACAGAAGAACAAGTATGGCTCTTAGATCAATGGATGGATATACCTTTATTAAAAAGAATACACACCAAAGTTCAACATCAGGGGAAGGCAATAGAACTTCATATATATGTATTAAATCAGCAATCAAAAATAGCTAGTTCCTCTCAAGATAATCAGAATGATCTTAAAAAGCAAATCAGACTATTTTCTAAAAAGCGTAAAATGAATACCATGGGTAATTGTGATTTACATCTTATATATCCTTGTTCATTTGATCAATCCCTTCCAACAAGATATAATGTCCATCAGGCAGAGACTTGTGGTGCATTGGAGAATCCATATTGTGTGGAGACTATGGAGAATCTAAAAGAGCGAGAAATCTCTGAGTACTTTATATCCAAATTACGTTGTAATAGTAACTATGAATTTAATGATTCCTTTGTTACAAGTGTAAAGCGCATCTCTTGTGGAACTATACAATGTAGTTTTGAGTATGCTGGAGAAGAATACACAGAATATGGATT
>CAZAKD010000068.1:0-8143 GCA_964485435.1 uncultured Lachnospiraceae bacterium | reverse complement strand
CTAGAGCACACGGTTCATACCCGTGGTGTCATGGGTTCAAATCCCTTCTCCGCTACTTAGATGCACATACATGAAGGAATTGCCTTATGACATGATGTGCATTTTTTGTGTTTCAAAATATTACTATATCATTATTCATAAAAATCAAATATAATATATATGAAATATTAACATAGATGTTTGAATTAGGAGGATATACACATGAGAATAGGTATGGGCTATGATGTTCATAAACTAGTTGAAGATAGAGATTTAATTATCGGTGGGGTCAAGATTCCATATGAAAAAGGGTTATTAGGTCATTCAGATGCAGATGTTTTAGTGCATGCAATCATGGATGCTTTGTTAGGAGGGGCTGCACTTGGTGATATTGGGAGACACTTTCCAGATACAGATCCAGCTTATAAAGATGTATCAAGTATGGATTTATTAAGAGAAGTAAAAAGCCTACTATATAAAGAGATGTATTTTATTGAGAATATAGATGCCACTATTATGGCTCAAGAACCAAAACTAGCACCCTATATTCCAGAAATGGTTAAGACGATAGCCAACACCCTTGGAGTGAAAGAAAATCAAATCAATATTAAGGCTACAACTGAAGAACACCTAGGATTCACTGGTAGAAAAGAAGGAATAAAAGCAACAGCAATCTGCATGCTAAACACCATTGGCAATTACATATATGATGATGTAATGACTGTGGAAAAAGATTGTAGCAGTTGTAGTGGTTGTAGTGGAGGTTGTAACAGTAAATAGATTAGAATAGCTTTATATTCTATTGACAAAGCAATATTTTATGCATAGAATATATTACAATAGATATTAAAAAAGCGATGAATAGAAAAGTAATTCTTTGAAAACTATCAGAGAGAGAATGTTATAATCTGAAAGCATTCTTTAGTGGACATAGAATGAAGTGCATCTAGGAGCTGATATTGTGAAGGTGATGTAGCGATATCCGGTTGCAGCCGTTATTGTAAGAAGATAATATTCAATTGTGGGATGGAATTCACACTGAATATTAATTAGAGTGGAACCACGAATAACTTCGTCTCTAGATTAGAGATGGAGTTTTTTTATAATTATAAATGATGGAGGTTGAATTCATGGGAATGATAGGATATATTAAAGAAGAGATGCAGATTATTAAAGACAGAGATGCAGCTATAAAGACACCTATAGAAGTATTCTTATATCCTAGTTTTAAAGCAATCATTAGACATCGAATTGCCCATAAACTATATAAAAGGGGTCATTATTTTCTAGCAAGATGGTATTCCCAGAGAACGGTTCGTAAGACGGGTATTGAGATACATCCAGGTGCGACTATAGGCAGAGGATTATTTATTGATCATGGATATGGTGTAGTAATTGGTGAAACAACAGTAATCGGTGATAATGTTACTTTGTATCAGGGCGTTACACTTGGAGGAACTGGCAAAGAGCAAGGAAAGCGTCATCCAACGATTGGAGATAATGTAATGATCAGTGCGGGTGCAAAGGTTTTAGGATCATTTACGGTGGGTGAAAACTCAAAGATTGGAGCTGGCTCTGTGGTCTTATCTGAGATACCACCAAACTCCACTGTAGTTGGTGTTCCAGGAAGAGTTGTGAAAAGAGATAATATAAGAATCCCAACAGAAGAACTTGATCAAGTACATTTTCCAGACCCAGTATCTAATGATTTAATGCGATTACAAAAAGAAAACGAATTGATTCATAAATTAATTGAAGATAATTGTGGTAGATTAGCCGAGTTAGAGATACAATATTCTAAAGCAATTGAGGATCTAATTGAAAAAGAAAAAAACATGTAATACTGGAGGAATTTTATGAGATTATACAACACACTAACGAAGAAAAAAGAAGAATTTATACCTATAGAAGAAGGCAATGTAAGAATGTATGTATGCGGTCCTACTGTGTATAACTATATTCATATTGGTAATGCAAGACCAATGATTGTATTTGATACGGTAAGAAGATATTTTGAATACAAAGGATATAAGGTCAATTATGTATCTAACTTTACTGATGTAGATGATAAAATTATAAAAAAAGCCAATGAAGAAGGCGTAGATGCTAGTATAATATCAGAGAGATTTATAGAAGAAGCTAAAAAGGATATGGATTCTCTTAATGTAATGCCGGCAACTACTCATCCAAAAGCAACAGAAGAGATATCGGGGATGGTTGAGATGATCCAAGGTTTGATAGAAAAAGATTATGCCTATGCAAAAGGAGGCTCTGTTTATTTTCGAACTAGAAGATTTAATGGATATGGAAAATTATCAAAAAAGAATATCGATGACCTAGAAGTAGGAAGCCGTATTGCCGTTGATGATGAGAAAGAAGACCCAATGGACTTTGTTCTATGGAAACCTAAGAAAGAAGGAGAACCTTCGTGGGAATCGCCTTGGGGAGACGGACGACCAGGCTGGCATATTGAATGTTCTGTTATGAGTAAGAGGTACCTTGGGGACCAGATAGATATTCACGCTGGTGGAGAAGATTTGATATTTCCACATCATGAGAATGAGATCGCTCAAAGTGAAGCGGCCAATGGAAAAGATTTTACAAAGTACTGGCTTCATAATGGATTTTTAAATATTGATAATAAAAAGATGTCAAAATCAGAAGGTAATTTCTTCACTGTAAGAGAAATAGGAGAAAAGTTCTCTTTACAAGTATTGCGTTTCTTTATGCTAAGTGCCCATTACAGAAGTCCTATTAATTTCAGTAAAGACCTTATGGAATCTTCTAAAAATGGACTAGACCGTATTATTACAGCAGTAGAATATATGCGAAGAATTGCTGATGTAGCAAAAGAAAAAGAGATTACCACAGAAGAATTAGAATTCCAACAAACCCTAAAAGAATTAAACGATAAATTTGATAAATCAATGGATGACGATTTTAATACAGCAGATGCAATCTCTGCAATATTTGAGATAGTAAAGGTGACAAACTCTTATCTAACGGCGGAGAGTTCTAAGCAAATAATACAATCTAGCGAGAAACTAATCTGTGAACTTTGCAATGTGTTAGGAATCATTACGGATAAAGAAGAAGAACTCCTTGATGAAGAGATTGAGAAGATGATAGAAGACAGGCAAAACGCAAGAAAGAATAAAGACTTTGCTAAGTCCGATGAGATTCGTGATCTTTTATTGGAGAAAGGCATTGTCTTAGAAGATACTAGAGAAGGTGTAAGATGGAAGAGAGCATAAATGATGATAATAGGGTGAGTTTAATTAAGTATTTGAAAGAGGAATTTAACCTGCCTCCTACAGATATAAAAACATACTCACCACTAGCTTTAGCTTATATAGGGGATGGTATCTATGACCTGGTGATACGTACAATGATTGTGGAGCGAGGAAATGCACCAGTGCAAAGGCTTCATAAGAAAGTAAGCTCCTATGTAAAGGCTTCTGCCCAAACACAGATATTTCATAAAATTGAAGAAGTGTTATCTGAGGAGGAATTGTCGGTATACAAACGAGGAAGAAATGCTAAATCATATACTTCAGCTAAAAATGCTACTATGTCAGACTATCGAACAGCAACTGGATTTGAGGCCTTAATGGGGTATCTATATTTAACAAGCCAACTTCCGAGAATGATAGAATTAATAAAAATAGGAATTAATACAGAAGAAGCTTGATTATAATCATATGAAAAGAGTAGGAGATTAAAATGAGATACGAGGAATTTACAATAGAAGGGCGTAATTCAGTATTAGAAGCATTTCGTTCAGGTAAAACAATTGATAGGGTATTTATATTAGATGGTAGCCAAGATGGACCAATTAAGTCCATATTAAGAGAGGCAAAAAAGGGAGATACGATTATCTCTTTTGTAAAGAAAGAGAGACTAGATCAGATATCAGAAACCGGTAAGCATCAAGGAGTAATTGCATATGCAGCTGCATATGAGTATGCTGAAGTGGAAGATATATTAATGGCGGCAAAAGAGAAAAATGAACCACCATTTATTATAGTCTTAGATAACATTGAAGATCCTCATAATCTTGGGGCAATGATAAGGACTGCAAATCAAGCAGGTGCTCACGGAATTATTATTCCGAAGAGAAGAGCTGTAGGACTGACCGCTACAGTAGCAAAGGTCTCTGCAGGAGCAATTAATTATACGCCTGTTGCGAAAGTAACCAACTTATCAGTAACTATAGAGGAATTGAAAAAAGAAGGAATGTGGTTTGTATGTGCTGATATGGACGGAGAACTAATGTATAGCCTTGATCTGAAGGGACCAATTGGGGTGGTAATTGGAAGTGAAGGCGAAGGAGTGTCAAGATTAGTGAAGGAAAAATGTGATTTTATTGCCAAGATTCCGATGAATGGTAATATTGATTCACTGAATGCGTCTGTTGCAATGGGAGTGTTATCTTATGAGATCGTTAGACAAAGAATGAACTAATGTAGAAGGTTAGGGGGGGGCGGCTATGGTGTATTATGAGGGGTTTCGTGATATGACTGATGCAGAATTATTTGATAGGCTGCATAGCGGTGAAAGAGAGATTGTAGATTATCTTATGGAGAAGCATAAGAATCTTGTGCGTCAGAAAGCCAGAACATTATTCCTTATGGGCGGGGATAATGATGATTTGATTCAAGAAGGAATGATTGGTTTATATAAGGCTATCCGAGATTATAAAATAGATATGAATTCTTCTTTTCGCAACTTTGCAGACCTATGTGTATCAAGACAAATGTATAACGCGATAAAAGCATCTAATCGAAAGAAAAATATCCCATTAAATAATTATATCTCATTTTATGCTCCTGCCTATGATAGTAGCTCTGATAATGAGGTGAACTCTTCTATGGTAGATATTATGTTTCAAGATAATGAGTTGAATCCAGAGGAAATGATTATTGACAAGGAGAACACCAGTATGATACAATATGAACTTGGTAAGAGGCTTAGCAAGTTCGAACAGAAGGTATTGGACTCCTATTTAAAAGGATATACATATATACAAATCGGAGAACAGTTAGAGAAAGATCCTAAATCTATTGATAATGCGCTTCAGAGAATAAAAACTAAGCTGAACCAGATATTAAAGGAAAGATAATAAATATGGTGATCTATGCTGGCGTGGCACAGATGGTAGCGCACCTCATTGGTAGTGAGGAGGTCACGGGTTCGATTCCCGTCGCTAGCTTTACGATAATAAAATATTAAATAGTACAAGCACTCGATACTTAGGAGTGCTTTTTCTATAAATATTGGTATAATTGGGATATGGAGGTCAATGATATGTCAGCAGATAAAAGTTGTGAAAGTTGTAATAATTATGTATACGATGAAGAATATCAATGCTATGAATGTGTGAGCTACTTTGATGAAGATGAATTGAGTAGACTTTTAGAACATTCTCATTATCAATGTCCACATTATCAAAGTTCAGATGATTATAGGATTGTTAGAAAACAAATGTAAAATAAAACATAAAGGAGCATGTTATGAAGAAAAATCATGAGATATTATTTTTAAATCCAGTTCTTAGGGAATTTATATGGGGTGGAGAACGTCTAGCTACAGAATATGGTTATGATATTCCAAGTTCCAAAACAGGTGAATGCTGGGCGATTAGTGCTCATCCAAATGGTGATTGTACAATAAGTGAAGGGGAGTATAAAGGTCAACATCTAAGTGATCTTTGGAATAACCACCGTGAATTATTTGGAAATATTCAAGGAGATAGATTTCCATTGATGACAAAGATTATTGATGCAAATGACGACCTAAGCATTCAAGTTCATCCAGATGATGAATATGCTGAAATTCATGAAGATGGTTCTCTTGGAAAAACAGAATGTTGGTATATATTAGATTGTAATGAGGATGCATCACTGATTATTGGACATAATGCAAAGAATAAAGAAGAGTTACGAGAGATGATAGAAGATAAGAAATGGGATGAATTGATTCGTAAGATTCCTGTTAAGAAGGGAGATTTCTTTCAAATTGAACCAGGAGTAGTTCACGCAATCTTAGGAGGAACTTTAGTATTAGAAACGCAACAGAATAGTGACATCACATATAGACTTTATGATTTTGATCGTCTTAGCAATGGAAAGCCAAGAGAACTCCACATTGAAAAAAGTATTGATGTAATTCGTTCTCCATTTGTAGAGAATACTGTTACGAGACATACTGTGAAAAAAGATGGACATGCGATAGAAGAGTTAGTAAGATGCCCTTATTATTTTGTTAATAAATTAGACCAAAATGGAACCCATACTTATCAAATGAATGAACCATTTCTTAATGTAAGCGTTATTGAAGGAACTGGGAATATTGATGGAAGAATCATTCAAAAAGGAGATCATTTTATTATACCAGCGGAGTACGGAGAGTATACAATTGAAGGGACATTGTCCTTGATTATATCAGGGATTTAAGAAGAAATTTTAAATAATAACAGTTATCCACCCGGACAAATGCATGTATAAAAACTCAAAAAAATTTATGTAGTGTTAGTTCTAATAATTTTATTTTTAGTATACTTTTTCTGGCCGATAAAATTAGAAGAGAATAACATGGATAAGGTTATAATTAATAAGTATACTGAGGGTATTGCTTACTATTATAATTTAAATGAGCAAGAAGTAAGTGGTCTTGTTAAAATGCTCAAAACATCTAAATTTTATCAGGGTGTATCCAGGCCAGATTTGATGGTTGGAGATAAACTTATAGATTTAAGAGTGATAGGCGGAGGCAACCCTTCTATTTCTATTTATTATGATACAAATAAAACATATGTTTTTGCTAATATTTCTAATAAGAGAAAACTTAATCATTATTATAGAATAAGTAATAAAGATGAAATTAGAATTTATATCGAAAAAATAATTGATACAAGAAATAATGAGTTCAAGAAAGTTCCAAGTAAGTAAAATTTGGTGTAATTTACAATTTTATTATTTAATAAATCCATATAACTAAAGCGTAAGAATGTTTTTAATATAAAACTTCTTACGCTTTAGTTTTAAGAAATAAACTACTCACGGGTGTTCCAGTACAAAAAAGCAAGACGCTATTTAAGACTTTATATCCAGAATATAATTAGCAGACAAATAAAACAAAATGAAAAGACTTGCTTTTTTAAAATTATATGTTATACTTATTAAGTAATTGTTAACAAAATGTTACTGAATTTAAGGGAAATATTTAATTTGTAATATTCATCAAGGAAGCTACGAAAGATAACCAAGAACAATATGGTTATTATTAAGGAGATTAATTATGAAAGCAAAGAAACTTTTCGTCAGTTTTATGGTAGGGGTAATGCTATTTAATGCATCAAGCACAACCGCTCTTGCCGCTGAAACTACCCCACCAGTTACTATAGTAGATAATGTTCAGGAAACTAATATACTTGACACAGAGAATCAGGATACAAACAATGAAAAAGTTATCGTAGAAGATAAAGAGAATTTAGCTACAGAAGTTGTAAAGGATACAGAAGAAGCAGAAGAAGCAGAAGATGAAGAAGTAGCTGAAGTTAAAGAAGAAAAAGAAAAAGAAGAAGTAGAAGATAAAGAAGAAAAGACTGAAGATAAAAAGAAAACAGCTGCTACTAAAAAGAAAACAGCTGCTCAGAAGAAAAAAGAAGCTGCAGAACAAGCAGAATTTGATAAACAGGTTGAATTACTAGCAGCCTTAATTGAAACAGAAGCTGGCAATCAGCGTCACGAAGGTAAGGTTGGAGTAGCTAACGTAGTGTTAAACCGTGTAGGTAATAAGAAGATAACAGCAGCTAGAATAGAGAATGTAATTAGAGCAAAAGGACAATTCTCAGTGGTTAGACTTGGAACTTTTGATAGAGCACTTAAGAGATATGATAAAGTGAATACTTCAATGGAAAAAGCCTGTATAAAAGCAGCAAAAGCAGCTCTTAATGGTGAGAATCATGTTGGTAAACGCTTATATTTCACAAGATATTCAAAGTCATTAAGTAGAAAACATAGTAATGGACTGAAGATAGAAGATCATTTATTTTGGTAATAATTAATAAAAATGCTTATCTCCCATAGAGATAAGCATTTTTATGCCGTTTTTGCACTCGTCGGTACTTAGGCTCTGTCCTTTAGAGCCTTATGTACCGCTA
>CAZAKD010000067.1:0-8158 GCA_964485435.1 uncultured Lachnospiraceae bacterium | reverse complement strand
GCATATATCATAACATATTTTAAATAAGAGCGAAATGTCTCATAACTTTCATCATAATCTGCAGTGGTGACCCATGAAACATTATTTCCATCCACTTTAATTCGTTTTCCATCCCGCCATGTTATATAATCCATTAAAAAACCATTGGTTAGATGAAATTGTATCTTATCATAAGCTCCTATAGCCCAAAAGTATTCTGCATATATACGAATAATGCTATCTGCACATTGTTGAAGATCCCCTTCTCCTACATCAAGAGCAAATACTGCTGCTTGGGCAGTTTGGTTCCCTTTTTCTCTTCCATCATGTAATAGAACAGGAGCACCATCTGGTTTTAATTCAAGGTTCCTTAAGTAAGTAAGAATTGTATCGTGAGAAGCTTCCACCCTCTCATAGCCATCAGGTGCAAGAATTCTACTCTCCAGAGTGATTCCATCAGAGTTAATATAAGAAACTTCATCTGGAATTATCTCTAACTCAGTTTCTTCTGTATTCATAATATCTGCTTCATTACCAATAGGGGGGTTATTCTCATTTTGAATAAACCTTCGATCTCTTTTTATAAGATAGATCCCTGCAATTGATATGCACAATATGAGAACTAGGCTGACTAATTGTGTTCGTAGTTTTCTCTTCATACACGACCTCCTCCTACTTTATTCCTTATTAACAATACTATTCTTCTATTTTCAATTTTGCAAAAGCATCAGCAAATGGATTATTCAAAGGTTCATTACTTTCCTTCTTCACCTTATTCATATACTTTGCAACATCCTTTTTACTAACACCAGCGCCTTCTTTCTTACGTCTTTCCTGAAAGGCTGTAAGTTTTTCTCTATAACCACATAGGCAAGTAAATATCTGTCCCTCACCCTTCCCTGCTAGAGTCATCTTCTTATGACACACAGGACATCTAGCATTACTGGTTCTTTCTATGGTCTCTCTATATCCACATTCCCTATCTTGGCAAGCTAACATTTTGTTATTCTTGTTTTTTACCTCTAACATTCTCTTTCCGCAATTCGGGCACTTCTTGTTGGTGAGGTTATCATGACGAAATATTCCCTTGCCCTGTTTTATCTCTTGAACAATCTCTTTGGTGTAGGTTACCATCTCGCTCATTAGCTCATTACTTTTCATGGTTCCTTTTGCAATCTTGGATAACTTCATCTCTAACTGAGCTGTAAGTTCTGGTTTCTTAAGATCTTCGGGAACCAATTCTAATAACTGTTTCCCTTTAGAGGTGAGTACAATGTTCTTACCCTTCTTCTCCATTAAGAATGAATTGAAAAGCTTTTCAATAATATCTGCACGAGTGGCAACAGTTCCAAGTCCCCCTGTCTCATTCAGAGTCTGAACCATATCTTTCTTCTTTGATTCAAGAAAATCACTTGGATTCTCCATGGCAGATAAAAGGGTAGCTTCTGTAAATAGAGCTGGTGGATTCGTCTTTCCTTCTGTTATGGTAAAATTAATTCCTTCTAGCTTTTCACCTTTTTGTACTTTGGGTAGTACTTCTTCCACCACATCATATATTGAAGAGTTTTCATAAACCTCTTTATATCCAAGTTTCTTTATATGTTTTCCTTTCACAAAGAATTCTTCTCCCATAACATCTGCTATTAAGGAAACTTCTTCATATTCACAAGGCGGATACAATACAGCAAGGAATCTCCTTACTACCAAATCATATATCTTACGCTCGTCTGAACTCATATTCTCTAAGTTTACATACTGCTCCGTTGGAATAATTGCATGATGATCACTTACTTTTTCATTATTCACGAAGCTTGAATTTCCGAGTATAGGTTTACTCGTTACTGCCTTTGTGTATCTCTTATATGGACCTACACTAATTGTTTCCACTCTTTCTTTTAATGTGCCTACGATATCAGTGGTTAGATACCTTGAATCTGTTCTCGGATATGTTAGAACCTTATGGTTTTCATAAAGACGTTGCATAATATTTAAAGTTTCTTTTGCTGAAAAGTCAAACTTAACATTCGCATCCCTTTGTAATTCAGTAAGATCATATAATCCTGGTGAATAGGATTTCTTTATAGCTGATTTCAGTTCGCTAACGATACCATCTTTACCCCTAACCTTATTATATATCTCTTCTATCATTTCTTTATTAAATGTAGTTTTTTCTTTTGTCTTGCTATTCCTCCATGAAATTGTAAGGCCATTAACTTTTCCACTTAGCCCATAGTAAGGGACTGGTTTAAACTGTTTAATATCTTCTTCCCTTGTTGCAATCATAGCCAGTGTAGGTGTCTGTACTCTTCCACAAGACAGGCTCGCATTATATTTACAAGTAAGAGCCCTTGTTGCATTAATGCCAACAATCCAATCTGATTCTGCCCTAGTAGCAGCTGCTCGATATAGGTTATCATACTCCCTACCGTCTTTAAGATGTGCAAATCCATCCCTAATTGCTTTATCTGTTACAGATGATATCCAAAGTCTCTTCACTGGTTTGTTATTCTTTGCTTTTTCTAATATCCATCTAGCTACCAGTTCCCCCTCACGACCAGCGTCTGTAGCAATAATAATCTCTGATACATCCTTACGGTGTATCAGAGTCTTTACAGTTTGATATTGCTTTCCAGTTTGCTTCATTACAACTAGTTCGAACTTCTGAGGTAACATTGGAAGATATTCCATCTTCCATTCCTTATATTTATCATCATAGATCTCAGGATCTGCTAACGTAACCAGGTGTCCTAGTCCCCAGGTTACTATATATCCTTCACCTTCTAAAGCTCCATTTGCTTGTTTTGTACATCTTAATACCTTTGCAATGTCTCTTCCCACGGAAGGCTTTTCTGCAATGACTAATGACTTCATGTTTTTCTCCATTCTTGCTTCACTCTATCAATCTTCTATTTTGACTGTCTCTTCATTTTGCTTTTTCTTTTTTTCTTGTTTCTTTTTCTGTTTTTCCTCCTTTTTTAATTCTTGCTTCTTTTCTTGTTTTTCTTCCTTAACTATATAATTTTCTGTTCCTTCTAATTCATATACTAAAACTGGCATCCCTCTATAGATATGCTCAAATAATATCTTTGCATTCGAAGGTGGCATATTAACACAACCGTGCGAACCATTCTTAAGATATATATCCTTCCCGAATGTTCTTCTCCATGGTGCATCGTGAAAACCAATATCACCGTTAAATGGCATCCAATATTGTACCGGTGTAGAATAATTCTCTCCATTTAAGGTGGCATTATTCTCTTTATATTGAACAGGGTATGTTCCTGTTGGTGTACCATAGTTTCTTGCCAGATTGCCAGATACAAAATCTGTTTCCATAATTAATTTGCCCTCTTTATAGAAAAACATATGTTGTGCTGTTATATTAACCTCCACATAGGTATCACCAATATCATCTTCTCCATATTGAATAGCTGTCTGATAATAGGCTGGTTCACGAATCCCCTTATATCCCTCCATTATCATCCCAGTTAATTCTTCAAATTCCTTGCCTCTATTTAGCCACCAACCATAATCACCACCACGAATCTCTATCACGTCACCATAGGAAGTCTTAAATGTTCGAGTTTTCCCAAATGTATTATAGGTTCTTCCTATGTAATCCACATAATTTTTTACACCCTCAGCATCTAATGTAATGATAAAATCATCATCAATGCGAATCCATTCACTAATAGTTTTACCATCTAATAACTCAGTTACTTCACCAAATTCATATGTAATCTCTGAACTAGCTATTTTATTCATCTCATATAATGCATCAAGTAATTGAGGGGTTTCACTGTGAATCTGAGCTTCCTCATAGCTTCCTATTGCCTCAAGATCAATATTGGGTTCTAATGTATGTATAGCTACTTGAATTGCTTCATATAAGACATCTTCCTTAATCTTTGTACCAGGATCTTCAAAGATTATCTCGTATCCTTGTTCTCCATATTCTGATATATATGCGTTCACTGGTTCGTTCATATTATCTCTATTTGTAGTATTTAGCTTTTTAAATACACCTTTTAGTAGTTCTTCATCATATTTAATGATAGCCTCTAACTCATAATCGTTTTTCTCAATCAGAGACCTTATCCAGTGAAATCCTTCTTGCTCTTCTATAAGCTTTGCTATTCCACCATTAAATTCTGCATGTAAATTAATATCAGAACCTAGAATCTGTTCTGACATATTATTACGTCCATTGAGGGTTAATACGTAGGACTTAATTTTGTCATTAATAACTTCTTCTGTCTGCTCCAAAGACAGGTTAGATACATCTACTCCATTAATCATAGTTTCTTTATAAAAATGAGTATCATAATAAAACGAAGCAAACACATATCCTATTATAAGTATTAATGATGTTAACGGCACTACATATAGCATCACTTTGAAGAATGTATTTAAACTCTCTTGATTTTTCATTTTTATAATATTTTGTCTAAGCATTATAATCACCTATCTATTTTCTTTCTAACAATTCATTCTATTTATAGCTTATTAATTATACCATAGATAGTATTTTTCTTTCATACATATTGTTTACAATTCTGTTAAATTATTGTTTCATATCTTTCTTAGTTTATTAATATAATATCTCCTTTTATATTTCACATTTGCATATCTAGTAATCTTGCGAATAATATTATAATTCACAATACCTCCAACCGCTCCAACAATAGGGAATCCTTGTACAAACTTTGCAGTTAACATTGCCTCAGATAATATGCTCCCAGTATCTCTTATCTGTTCATCAAGATCCAAATCCATAGTGATATCTTTATCTATTTTAGCGCTAAGCTCATCTAACTGTATGTTAAAGTCTTTTTGTTGCTCTCCTTTTGTAAGTGCTCCACTAATTAGTAATAAAATATATATCTTTTCTTTCTCTGTATTATAGGAATATCCATAACTTAAAGCAATCTCATAGATAGATTTTAATACCACTGCCATAAATAAGGGTATATCTGGTAGACCAATACCAAGTACCCCTAGAACTCCACCTTCTATAACTGATAATGCAGAATTAAAAGCGCTAGATTGGTTAGAATGCTTTTCTAGTTGTTTTGTATATTTTCTACTATTACTTCTATCAATAGCAAAGTTATTAAGATCATGTTCTAATTGAATCTTATCCTTATTATATGTTTTTTCAATATAGCGATTGCCTTTTTCAAATACGAGCCAGAAACCTTTGTAAAAAGCTAGATCTAAGGTAGATTGTAATTTCATAGGTATAAACTCTTGGATTTTGTTTTTAATTGGTTGAATCGTTGATTTAACTAATATATTATCTTTACGATTTAATATCTTACTTTCTTCTCTTTTAATCTTTTTCATTTGTTTGCTCATCTGTTGACTCATAGGAAGATACATCCCCTTTCATACCATCTAATTTAATTAATTATAGCATATTTCATCTGTATTACAATAATATTGTTTAATACTTCCAAAAAATAGATATAGGCTTGGTCCTAGAGAACCAAGCCTTGCAATGTGCTTTTTATAATATTCATTTATATTCTCATATTTTTTTTATGTTCATACATGTTTTTATCAGCTCTTTGGAATGTATCATAAATTGAGAGATCCTGTTTTTGATCAAAGGAAGCATATCCAGATGCAATGGACATTTTGCTCTCGAAAAACATTCCATTTAACCCATCCATTCTTTCATTCATCTTTTCCTCAAGACTTTTAAATACAAGCTCAGAGACATTATTCATAATGGCGCAAAATTCATCTCCACCGACACGATATACTTTTCCATTCTTTCCAAATATGTCTTGAATTATCTCACTGCTAATAATGATATAGTAATCTCCCATGCTATGTCCATATAGATCATTGAATTCCTTCAGATTGTTTAAGTCGAATACGGCTACGCTATAATTAATGCAATTTTCTTCTGTAATTGTATATATCATTTCCTGAAATGCAGCACGATTACTTAATTGTGTCATTGCATCACGTTTAGCAAATTCTTTCATTCGATCTAACTGCTCGTTTGTATCAATTAATCTAATAGAATTGTTTACTGCAAGATATAATAGGATCAGGATATAAATTAGCAATCCAATCTTTGTAAACCTCCCACTATCTCTTGCAAATTTGGTGTAGTAGATGCTCAGATCTATGCTCGCACATATTGCTAACAATACGATAGATAACAAATGTACTTGCATCGTTCTTTTTAATTTTCTTTCACCTTTAAATAAATATTTTATATTAACTAATATAACTGTTATTGCAGATGTTAATAATAGTAAATGAACAAAAAGCACTGTTTCCCTGAAATCAAGAATTCCAAACAATTGTAATAATGTAGTGACAAAAAAATCAACTATACTTAATATACATAGGACATGAATAAACTTCTTTTTTTTAGATTCATATATTTCTTGCGAAAAAATTACCAATGGAACTAATAATAACTTTAATGAGATAAATGTAATCTGACTAATTAATAAGTGATGTCCTATGAACAATGGAATAATACTAATATCTGTAATCGACCACAAAGACACCATAATAGAAAACAAACCTAACCATATTAATGATTTCGTGATTCTTAATTGTTTATGAAAAAATATAGTACCAATAAGAATAAATATGCCAATTATAAATAGAATCACACACAAGTAGAGAGAAAAGGCATCTCCTTTAATAATCTGACCAATCAGTGAATCACTTTTACCATATTGAAACATTGGTATATATCCAGATACATATGGGTAGCTAGGTTCAATTATTATCTTTAACATAGCCCCACTGTATTCGTTGTCTAATCTAATATGATGCCACGCATTACCAGGAGTTTTACTATTAGAGCCCTCCTCTACTTTAAACTGATAAACAAGGACTTGATCAATATATACTTCAACACTATCGTGACTTGTATAAAAGATAATAGCATCTCCATTATTTATGTGTCTTGGTAATACTTTCTGAAGAGTTATGTCTGACAGGGTATCATTCTTAATCTTTGATGGTAACTCCTTATATGTTGTTGTTTCATTATCTACGCTAATAGTCCAATAAGAATTATAGTCAAAAACATCTTGCTTTATCGTAGGTGCTGATTGGCTATTGAATATGAATAACATAATAAAAATAAAAATTATGCTAAATACAATTTGGAATATATAAGTCTTTATGTATTTCATATAACCACTCCTCTTAGTTGTAATATAATGTCAAAAAATGCTATTAAATAAACAGAATCGCATTCCAATTTTCTACAAACAATATAGTTCTTTTGTACTATAATCATATCAGAATAAATTACTATTTACTAGTGAACATGAATAAATAATTTAAATAATCAAAGGAAGGAATTGCATATGAAAATACTAATTATAGAACATCATCCCTTAGTTAGAAAAGGTTTACAATTTATATTATCTCAAGAAAGTGATATCAATGTTGTTGGTGATACAGATAACGCTGTTGAAGCAAAACAATTATTAGAACGATATCATCCAGATATTGTTTTATTAGGATTAGAATATAAAAATGAATCTGAGTTGGATTTAATAGCACATGCAAAGCAAAATAACTCTGTTTGTAAGTTCATTATTCTCACATCATCTGGAAATGAATGTGAATTCAAAAGAGTTGAAGAAATAGGAGCTTATGGCTATCTATCGAAAGAAGCTATTCCAGAAGAAATATTGTACGCAATTCGTTTGGTGAATAAAGGCAGAAAATATTACGACGCCGACATGATGAGGAGTATTATGAACTCTTCTTTTCAAAGTCGACAAGCAGAAGAACTTACTCCTAGAGAATATGAAGTTCTTATAGCACTTGGTGAAGGTTTATGCAATAAAGATATTGCCAGAAAGCTATTTATCACAGAATGTACCGTTAAAAAACATGTCAGTCAAATCTTATCTAAGCTAGTTTTGACTGACAGGACTCAAGCGGCACTATATATTCACTCAAAGAACATGTTAAGAACAAGTTAACTCTGTGGAATTGGCTCTTTATATCGATAGATATCCCCGTTGATATCTACACAGTATTCATATCCCTTTACAATCTCGTCTTTATCCCTCACATAATATATAGGTAGTCTAATCTCATCGGATAATATTAAAAGATCCTTGATACTATATACTTCGTACTCATGAAGATAAGATTTGTTTGGGGTTGAATCCAGTGCAACCAT
>CAZAKD010000066.1:0-8180 GCA_964485435.1 uncultured Lachnospiraceae bacterium | reverse complement strand
CATTGGCAGATGTTTTTTCAGATTGTCAGGATATTTATGAATCTGACAAACCTGCTTTTCTGTCACTTCTTCAATCACACATTGATCTTGATGAAATTATTCCGGTTTCCTTTCGGAAACATTTCTATGCATCAACGGGTAGATCCCGTAAATACCCTTTACATGCCTTCTTATGGGCATTAATTATTCAGCGTATATTTTCTATTCCAACTGATTCTTTACTTCTTGTTTTTCTTCAGTATTCCAGACATCTTCGTGAATTCTGTGGTTTTGATAAAGTCCCTGATGCATCTAAAATCACACGTTTTAAACAGGATTTTATCGATGATCTTCAAACTCTTTTTGAAAATCTTGTTGATCTTACGGAACCAATCTGCCAGTCCATTGATTCTGCGAAGGCTTCTATGACTATCTTTGATACATCTGGTATTGAAGCATGGGTTACTGAAAATAATCCTAAGTATTCGAACAAGATCATTAAACAGCTTAAATCTTATGCAAAAGCAAACAGTTTCGGTAAATCATTTGATCCATACAAAGCTGCCTATGGTTCAATGCCAACTCATGCAGCTTCTAATCCTGAAATCAAACAACTTTACATTAATGGCCATTTCTGTTATGTCTATAAAATCGGTGTTATCACGAATGGACTAGGTATCATTCGTCATATTGACTTTTACAATAAAGATTTTTTTAAAAGGCACCCTGAAATCACGGTTGGAAAGAAGACAAAAATTCCGGATGAAGATAAATCCGTTCATGATGCTAAGCTATTAATTCCTTCACTTCAAGATTTCTTTACTGCACATCCTCTAATAAATCCTAAAAGTTTCTTAGGTTATTCGGCCTTTGATTCAATGCTGCTTTACAGACAGTTGCTGACTGGCGATACTTTTGGACAGAATAAGCACTTTGATAGAGCTTATATTCCACTAAACTCCCGTTCCAGTCTCAATAGTATTGATTCTTATCATTTAGATTCCAATGGCATTCCTTGTTGCCCAAACAATCATGACCTTTCAATGAAATATGCCGGTAAGTCTCATCGCAAAAATGGAATTATCCGTTATAAATTCGAATGTCCAAAAGTAAAATTCATTAAAGATGATAGTGGTAAATATCATCGTCAGTGCTTCTGCGATAATCCCTGTACCGACTCTAAATGCGGGCGTATGATTCACATCTATCCAGAACAAAATCTTCGTGCCTATCCAGGCACAATTCGTGGTACCAATGAATGGACTTCAACCTACAAAATCAGATCTATTGTTGAACGTTCTATTAACCACTGCAAAGATTGCTTTGGTTTGGCAGGGAGAAAAACTCAAAATGGAAAGACTCTTCACGCGGACCTCATTCTTTCAGGTATTACTCAACTTATAACTGTTCTTCTCGCAGATAAGATTCATCATCACGAATACATAAGAAGTTTAAAGCCTCTAATCGCATAGGCCTTACCAATTTAATAATACATAAGGCTTATTAAAGTGCGCCTATTTTATCAACCTTGTCCTTTGTATATTAGAATTCCTGTACTATAGGCATTCTTCCTTATTTAAATCGTGATTGCGAACCCGTTTCGCAATTACCTAACTATTACGTTTTATATAACAAGCACTAAATATTGTGAAGTAATATTGTTATGCAGTATGCTTATGATATTTATAGGCAGAGCTAGCTATAATCTTTTGAGAAATAAAGTCATATATCAATCCTTATTTCCTTAAGCTTTTTAACCGATTTTGAAGAAGAACCACTTTTAGATTATCACAAAAAATCCAGACAGAAAAATCGACGTATCCCAGTGTTTATATGGGCTACGCCGATTTTGCTTCAAAACTCGGGTATCACTCCAGTCTTGCATCTGTCAACAGCTAGCTTCGTTTTGTATCGTCATCTTTAGTAACCAAAATCATATTCATTAAAATACAAATCGCTAGAAACCTTCCCAAATAACATTAAAACAATATTTTACTATTATTAAAAAGCTTCCGCAAAATTTGCAACAGCTTATTTCCTATTATGAGTCATTGTCATGTTTTCTGTTGGTAATAGAACTTCTAATTTTATTTAATCATAACCCAAATAGCTGGACGAACTCCACACTCAAGAGTCTGATTCTGACCATATAACGGTATATCGCCATCTCTGCTTACAACAGCCTTATAAGTATCTAATTTACCATCGGATCGAGTCCACCAACCATCAATATTCGTATAAATATTCTGGTTTTCTAAGTAAGGCGTATACTGGCTTATCAATGCATCGTTTCCCACCTCTTCTAAATATTGATTTATCTCGCTCTTGCTTAAAAAAAATACAGTATCCACTGAATTTATCCCATCATCAGTTTCTATTACCATCTCACAAAGTTGCTTTTGTTCTCCCAGCGTGAAAGCAGTTTTAAAAAAGCTATCGTTTAACCAGTTTCTTATTTCACTTACTTCCCATATTACATAAGTCATCTCACTGTTAAATGAATGAAAATCCAGAATATTGCGACTTAATAGCAAGACTCTTCCTTCTTCAACATTCTTATCTAATATCACCCATTCAATACTTTCCTTTCCGTTATTAATATCATTATCCTGCTCGTATTCTCCAAATAGAACCGTTTCCCCTACTTCTCCTACGGAAATTCCTTCTATCGCTTCAAGTTCAACCACCTCACTCGCTAATACCCCTTGAGATGTACCCCCAGACACCGATTCTATCTGATGATCGGACTCACTTGTCGACATCCCTTGAGACGTGCTTCCAGACGCCAACTCCATCTGGTTATCCATCTCCCATTTCTCCACGGAAACCATATCAAGGTCAATCCACATGGCAGGCCGAACCGCCTGTTCCGTATAATTAACGGAACCTTCTCTTTTGACCACTCCATCTGTACCATCAAAACACATGGTATATTTATTCGTTTTATCGAGGTCCGTTTCTCCAGTTGTCCTAAGCCACCATCGATAGGATGTATCCTTCTGATAAAATGTTCCTCTACGATATTCCATTTTAAAGCCATTTAGATAATTTGTTACTTCAGAAGAAGAAAGACAAAAGATTTTGTCACTAGTATTATCCAGCTGCGTATACAAAATAGCTGACTGTTGTTCGCCGTTAAATGTTTCTGTCATAAACTCCCCATTGAGCCATGTTCTTAACGAACAATTATCCCACGTGGCAGTCGTATAAGTATTCCACGCCTCATTAAAGGCTTTTGCCTGAGGCAAAAGATATCTGCTAATAACAAATATCTTATTATCTTCCTTTGCCAAAATAACCCAGTCCATTTTTTCAGATTCAGGAGTATTATCAAGTTGACGCTCACCGAAAACACATAGCTTCTCCTTCTCAATTTTTCCATCCTCCACCCATAGGGTTGTTTTGCTTACCTCTGCTTGATTTTCCAATTCCCAATCTTCTAATTGACCTACATGCTCCTCATCTATATAATCTTTCGCAGCATAATTTTCTAAGTTTTTCTCTTCCTGTTCTTCATACACCAACTCATTAGCTGTTGTATTTCCACAGGCAACCATTACACATGCTAAAATACCGGTACAAATAATTACTATCCATTTTTTCTTTCCATTTTTTCTTTCCATTTTCTTCTTGTATGATGTTTATAGAAGCAAAAACATCACATTTCCTTTCTTTTAATATCGTGGTTATAATACATTCAGATACTGTGTACTTTTAATTATTTTTCTGTAGCTTTGACTACTCAACAGGAGTGTATTGCCGCTAACTTTATCTAAATTGTTTATTAGCTGGATGTGCCGGAGTGTTTCTCCTGAGTACTTATTTCAATCAAGTCTACGATGATATTCTTTGGTGGATATCACGGTATCAGATTTTAGGAAGGGAGGTTTATCCTCATGATTTATGTTGGCATTGATATTGCCAAACTAAACCATTTTGCCTCAGCCATATCTTCTGATGGCGAAATACTCATTCAGCCGTTCAAATTTACGAATGACGGTGATGGCTTCCAGCTACTGGTCTCTAAACTCGAATCGTTCGACAAGAACAGCATCATCAGTCTTGAATCAACGGCTTACTATGGCGACAACCTTGTTCGATATCTTGTTGCCTGCACCTATCATGTGTGTGTCATCAACCCAATTCAAACATCTACGATGCGTAAGAACAACATTCGCAAAACAAAGACGGACAAGGTTGATACATACATTATCGCTAAAACTCTTATGATGCAGTCCTCACGCAGATTTTATTCTTATGAAGATCTGGACCTAATGGACTTGAAAACACTTGGTCGCTTTCGCCAGAAGACCATGAAGCAGCGAACTCGATTAAAGATTCAGTTGACTTCTTATGTTGATCAGGTTTTTCCGGAACTACAATACTTTTTCAAATCCGGTCTGCATCAAAACTCTGTCTATGCCCTCTTAAAGGAGGCTCCGACACCGGAGGCCATCGCTTCTATGCACATGACTCATCTTTCACATCTTCTTGAAGTAGCCTCGCACGGCCATTTTAAGAAAGAAACTGCGAAGGCATTAAGAGTTCTTGCACAGAAGTCTGTCGGCGCTAACGACAGTGCTCTATCTATTCAAATAACCCACTCGATTGCCCAGATTGAGTTATTGGATAGCCAATTAGATCAGATCGAAGCTGAGATGACCGAAATCATGAAATTCATCAATTCGGTTATTATGACCATTCCTGGTATTGCTTATATCAACGGTGGAATGATTCTCGGCGAAATCGGTGATATACGCCGTTTCAGTAGCCCTGGTAAGCTGCTTGCATTTGCAGGGTTAGACCCTTCTGTTTACCAGTCAGGCAACTTTAGCGCTAAACATACCAGAATGTCTAAACGCGGTTCTAATGTACTTCGATTTGCTCTGATGAATGCAGCTCACAATGTTGTAAAGAACAACTCCACTTTCAAGGCTTATTATGATGCCAAGATGGCGGAAGGCCGGACTCATTACAATGCTCTAGGGCATTGTGCCGGCAAACTTGTCAGAGTCATCCACAAGATGCTAACTGACGAAGTTAAATTTAATCTCGACTAGAATCTGATAAATAATCGATAAATTTTGAAAAGCCCCTTTTGGGAGCCTCGTTAAGGTTACCCTTTTTTGCCACTGATATGAAAATGAAATTTTTTGCTATTTTGTACTTGACTTTTCATAGCTGGTCTCCATATGATTATATAAACGGGTGGTGTTAATGTATTATTAATATGTAAATCCTGAATGTGAAGTCGCTATTCCTTTTGTATAGTCTTATACCCGCTGACAAAACTCATCTTTTAAATGTTCCAAAATTATACTTATCTTATTGCGTTTCGATAAGTTTTTTAAATAGCACTAATTTATTAACATAATCCCGGGCTTGTCTTTTCGCTTTTTGCTGTAACCAACCTTTATTAATAAAATGTTGAATTAGTCTCTGATGATACATAGCAATCTTATCATCATCAGTAATGATGTCATATAAGTCTAAACCAATGCTTGAATTATTTATTACAAATATAGCATCTGTGAAATACGTATCCACCGTATTAATCTGAGGTTCATTTTCAAGGAGGTAATTAGTATACATTATTTTCAATTGTTTCATAATTACTCTTGAAATCAGAAGCCTTCAGTAAGTCTACCATAATAACATACCTCCTCTAAATAATATTGTTATACAAAAATATTGCTTTTACACTGCACTATCTTTATTATACCAAAAACGACAATCATAACAAGCAATTCTTTCCATTCTTTTAGTTTTATTCTAGTCTACTCAGATATGGTCATATCTGATATTACTTCCAGCAATTTATAATTGAATAATTATCGACTTGTTTATATATTTAATTATGCAAAACCATTATATATAATCTTAAAGTTTTAAACAAATTATTTTGATATATCTAAGCGTTTGGATATTTTAATGCGTAAAAAGTGTCAATTTTAGATAAATCCATTTTGGATTTTGGATATTTTATTTGCGTCAAACGTGACAAATTCACGTTTTAGCATAGGTTTTGGCTTTTTAAATGCATCTAAAGTGTCAATTTTGAAGCACCCCTCAATAATATAAACTTGAAAACAAGGTTTTGACAAAGGAAACATAGGATTGGTATGTTAATACGATTATGTATTGATAATTGATAATAAGACAATTCGAAAGATGAGTATCCGTAAATTCAGAAAATTCAGAAAAATGATCTACGAAAAGCATTTTGATAAGAACTATCTAGAACTTGAGCAAAATAAAATAAAATGACAGTTGAGACGAAGATTGCCATGGCCTTAAAAGATAATGATATTGCACTAGCAAAGGAATTGTCTGAAGAATTGTCAGAGTTAATTCGTCTTTACTAATCACAATAGGAGGCATCAAATGGGTAAATTATTTAAATTTATAGGTCAGTTATTGACGTTGGGTATCTTACCAGGAGCATATGGACTAACCGAGGGCACTTATATTACAGGCAACCATACAGTATGGATAATCGGTTGGCTAATAAATCCGATTATTAATTACTTTATCGAGATATTTCTTAACCTTATGGATTTTGTATTTCTACTAACTATCTGGATACCTTATATAGGAGATTTTCAAACCATATTATATTTAGCACCGGATATCGACCAAATGAATTATAATGCAATATACGAGTTCTTATATCCCCTTATAGGATCCTCTCATCGTAACTGGCTTACTCATAGTGTTTTAAATCCTTATTTTATTGCTTTTATAATAATATCCTTTATAATTGCTTTTATTTCCCAGTTTATCCCTGTGGTTAAGTATATTGTAGCATTTATTATTTTTATAATTGGTTTTTCTTTTATATGTCACCTACTAGCTGATACCATGCCTAAGGGTTGGGGTAAAGACTCTAGAAATAATTTTGCTAATATACATTTTCGCTTTTGGTTTATAAAGTTTCAGATGAATGGCTTCTTTTCTAAATTGTGGCTTTACATAAATATATTCATTGGAGGAGCAGGTGTACTCAAATCAGTAGAAACAGCTGCTGCTGATTAATAATTAATTTTTTCTTCCCACCAGCCAAATGCAGCCTTTGCCTTTATGTCTACTTCTCCCGGTGATAGAACTATCAGAGCAAATGAGCTGCCGGGAGGGATGATATACATTCCTTGAAAATCATGCTTTGTAAGAGTTATACTAGGCTCAACTCTTCTGACAAAGGTATAGGTTCCACTGATTGGAGTCCCAGTAACATAGTCACCGCTTTTTATCAATACCTTAGGTCTTTTTGGCGGAGTTATTGACTGATTTCCGGCTGCTACTTGGTTAGATATTACTGCCCTATCGGGAAGTACTGCACCTAACCATCCCTCAATTGTAATCGGTAGATTCAAAAAATTAGAAATGGTATATGCATTGAGAAACATATTTACCCTGGAATCAGGTGGATTAAACAATCCTACCCATGCTTGGATATCAGCTCCATACCTGATCATATCAGTCTGTCCGAAAAAATATTCTCCGAGGAAAGAATGATAAACTGAGTCTTTCAGTATAATTACTTAATCGTAGCACCTATGCCAATATAGCAATTATTCTCGATATTACAATTACCATCAATTTTACAGCCCGGAGTAATCACGTTATTCTTTCCTATCCCTATGTGGTAGGATGGTTGTCGTAAGGTAAAAATAATGTATAATAGAATTACGACAATAACCTAAGGAGAATGATTATGTCTAAAGCCACTAATAAAAATAGAAGCTATACGAAAGAATTTAAGGATTCTGTTCTAAGTAGACTAGAGCAAAATGAAACAGTATCTTCTTTATCAGAAGAATTAAATATATCTAAATCAACTATATATCAATGGGTTAGAACACACAATAAAAAACGAAAGAACTATTCAATCAACCTGAAATCTAAGAACAATTGGTCCTCTGAAGATAAATTTCATGTAGTACTTGAAACAGCGTCTCTAACAGAATCCGAATTAGCTGAATATTGTAGAAGAAAAGGCATCTATGTAGACGAAATAAAAGTTTGGAAAGATCAATGTCTTAAAGCTAATCTGGAAATCACTGAAGATCCTAAAGAATTAAAAGAATCTCTCAAGCAAGAAAAAGATAAAATTAAGGAACTTGAGAAAGAACTTAGACGTAAAGATAAAGCATTAGCTGAAACAGCTGCACTACTAGTATTAAGAAAAAAAGCAAACGCGA
>CAZAKD010000065.1:0-8188 GCA_964485435.1 uncultured Lachnospiraceae bacterium | reverse complement strand
CAAGGAAATTAAAAAGCTAATATCCTTTACACGTAACGAGCATGTGATTCGCTTGGGGTCTGGGATGTACCCTGTTGAGGTATCAAAAAGCATTTACTCTGTTCTTTTTTCATTGCAAAGGATATCAGATCATATTGTAAACATTGCTTTCTCAATTCGGTCCACCACCGGAAGTAAAACAGAAGCATTGCAAGCTGTTGAAAGAGAAAAGAAATAAACACTTAAAAGACTAATTGTAGCACACTCCAACCAATCAAATTGCCGAAAAGTGGGTGAATATTATAAAAAGCACTGTTGTTCGTAGATTAAATTACAAACTATCTAAATCAAACTTTTATAGGATGTCTTTCATAGCTTTATTAGTATTTTCCGATGTACTTCTTGTATATTCCACAGGCGGAGTTGCAAAATCTTATACTCATCTTATTTATATTCCAATAATCATATCAGCTTATTTTTGGGGGACTATAGGTGGGACAAGCATTGCTATCATTTCAGGGGTATTAATAGGCCCGTTTATGCCGATAAGTGTTTCTGAGTGAATAATGCAGAGTGCAAATAACTGGATACTCCGATTAATCATTCTTGCTTTTGTCGGTTTTATCTCAGGATACTTCTTTCAAAAAATAAGTAAATTAAATGAGATAACAAAGGAAAGCTTTTTTATAAATCCTCTTACAGGAGCAAACAACATTAATAGACTTATAAATGATTTGGGTATAAAGATAAACAATAAAGAAAAATTCGCAATTGTTTCCATTAAGCTAACCAATATAGAGCAGATGGTCAAGTACATAAAGCATAATTTTGCGGAAGAACTTTCAAAGGAATTAATCAATGAGCTCTCTAGTTTATATGGTAAAGATGTGGTATATACCATGGGATATGATGAAATCAACTTATTAGTTTCTTTAAATTCCGGATACATTGAAGAGTGTAAACGTATATCTGAGCGATATTCAACTGGATTCAAAGTAAATCAGTTTACATTTAGAATTTCCATGAAAATCGGTATTTATGAATACTATGGGGAGGATGAAAGTCCTGTAGAGATTTATGATAAAGCTAGGATTGCTTATGAACAGGGAGAATTTTTTGAAACTGGTATTTATTTTTATGACAAAAAATTTGATTTAAATAGAAGAGAGTATCTAGAGATTTCAGGTTCACTCTATGACGCAATCAATAATAATGAGTTCTATTTGGTCTATCAGCCCAAAATAGATATTGCAGGTAATAGGATTTCCGGTGTGGAAGTGTTGAGTAGATGGGATAGAAAAGGGAGGAAACCTGTTGGACCGGATGTTTTTATTAAAGTGGCGGAGGATATAGGGCTTATTAATGAAATATCTAAATTTGTATTAGAGAACTCCTTTTCTCAAATCTTGGATTGGAATAAAAAGGGGATAGTGTTAGATTTTTCAATTAATGCTACCGCTAGTGAATTACTTGAAAATCACTTTGAAGAATGGGAAAAAAAGATAACAGATAGCGAACATATCATTATGTCCAAGTTAGAAATAGAAATAACGGAAAGAACAATTTCACAAAATAGTGATAAAATAACTAAAAGAATTGATGAATTAAGAGCAAAAGGAATAAAGATATCAATTGATGATTTTGGTACAGGGGTAAACTCTCTTTTGAGGATAACACAGATTCCATATGACCAGATAAAAATTGACAAGTATTTTATAGATCGTTTACATAATATTGAGATTAGAGATTTGATAGCAAAATTAATAAATTATGCCCATAAATTTGGTAGAGAAGTTGTCGCTGAGGGGGTTGAAACGGAAGTGCAATTGAATATTCTAAGAGAATTAAATTGTGATATCATTCAGGGCTACTATTATTCTAAACCATTAAGGCCTAGTGAGTTTGAGCAATACTATTATAATTTTATTTAATATTCATAGAACAAATAGAACCTGAGATTATTATGTAATTAATAAGACTAGTTACCATTTACATTTGTTTAAATTTAACTTATAATTAACCTATTAATTACAAATAAGAAGGGTAACTTATTACATATCAAAAGATAAGTTTCTTATCAAGATTATAATAAGAAGCCGACTAACGAGGTGGGAAATGGATAATAAAATATCAATACCTGGGAGTAGAACCAAGATAAAAACAGAAGCAGTAAACCTTTTTTATGGAGACTTTCAAGCATTAGGGAATGTTACTATGGATATTGAGGAATGTGCTATTACTGCTCTAATTGGACCATCAGGATGTGGAAAGTCTTCTCTTTTACGTCTTTTTAATCGTATGAATGATTTAATACCAGGAGTTAGGGTAGAAGGAAAAATTCTACTTGATGGTACTTCTATTTATGATAAACATATGGATGTTGTTGAATTGAAGAAAAGAGTTGGAATGGTTTTCCAAAAACCTAATGTTTTTCCTATGTCTGTTTATGATAATATTGTTTTTGGTCCTAAACATCATGGAATAAAACAAAAAAATCGACTTGATGAAATGGTGGAAAAATATTTGCGGCAAGTGGCTCTATGGGACGAAGTTAAAGACAAGCTTAAAGATTCAGCTTTTAATCTTGCTCCTGGAGAGCAGCAACGACTATGTATAGCCCGTGCATTAGCTGTAGAACCAGAGGTTATATTGATGGACGAATCAACGAGTGCTCTTGACCCTGAATCTACTATGCAAGTTGAAGAACTAATGAGGGAATTGACCAAAAAATATACTATTATAATTGTAACTCATAGTATGGAACAAGCAGCAAGGGTATCTGATATGACTGCTTTTATGATGATTAATGGATAGAGAATAATATTTTGAGATAAGGAGGAAATCGAACATTAAACTTTATTTTAATAAGGATTATGTGTTTGATTTTTATATAAGAAATGAAGCAAATAAATGTAAGAAAAAAATTATTAAGAAGAAGAATAGATGAATGGATAAGAATTGAAAATAAAGGATTTCCAAGTGTTAGAACCTATTCAGATAAAAATGAACAGAGGATCTGGTGCTAGGAAGCCCTTATTTTTTATACTTACTATGATCAATTACTATAAGATTTTTATGCAACTATAAAGATGTGATTAATTGTTGACAATAGCACGATAATAGTTTAGCATTAAACTATTGCGTAAAAACAGTTTAGTGCTAAAGTAATTGGAGGTATCTATGTTTGAAACGGACGTAGCAATGCAGCTTAAAGAAATAAATACCAGGCTTGCACAGCTAATGCAACAAAAGATAAATAAGTATGATTTAAGAATTGGTCTGCTTCATCTGGCAATGCTAGTTAAAAAATATCCGGATAAGAACCAGAAGGATTTGGCTAAGGAGATGAGATTTACGGAAGGTGCAATGAGTCATTGTGTAAAGAGACTTATTCAGGAA
The DNA here is from genome assembly GCA_964485435.1 of uncultured Lachnospiraceae bacterium. Taxonomy (GTDB): domain Bacteria; phylum Bacillota; class Clostridia; order Lachnospirales; family Lachnospiraceae; genus CAZAKD01. The sequence goes on along the minus strand of CAZAKD010000065.1, from coordinate 4,810 downwards.
AACATCTTGGAGCAAGTACCCTTAGAGACTGATATGAGATATAACAGATTAACAGTTACAAAAAAGGGTGAAAAATTTATTAAGGATTATGAAAACTATATACTTAATGTGTATAAGGACATTTTTTTGGGATTTAATAATGATGAATTAAAGGATCTTGATAAATATCTAAAGAAAATAAATGTAAATTTAGAAATGATACAGGATAAAGAAATTACAAGTATTTAGGACAGGAGGAACTTTATTGAGAAAATTATTACCGCTAATGAAGAAATATGTTGTATTTGCAATATTAAGTCCAATATTTATGATTTTAGAAGTACTAGGAGACGTAATTATTCCATATCTAATGTCAGGAATTGTAGACGTTGGTATTGCAAATCAGGACATAAATTATATTGTTAAAACTGGATTTATAATGATTTTGGTAGCACTTTTAGCAATGTTTTTTGGAGTTTCAAGCTCCTTTTTCGGAGCCAATGCCGGATATGGCTTTGCTGCTGAAATAAGACAAAAGGTTTTTGAGAAAATTCAAAAGTTTTCCTTTACAAATTTGGATTCATTCACAGTCTCATCACTAATTACAAGGCTTACAAATGACTGTAATACCATAGGGCAAGTAACCATGATGAGCCTTAGAATGGCAATTAGGGCACCGTTCATGATGATTTTTGCTTTAATTATGGCATTTAGATTAAATTCGTCCTTGGCTAAGATTTTTCTAATATCAGTGCCTATTCTAGGGATTGCGATAACATTTGCCTTAAGCAAGGCAAGACCACTATTTTTAAGACTCCAAACTCATGTTGACAAGGTTAATGGGGTTATTCAGGAAAATCTAACGAATATGAGGATTGTAAAATCCTTTAATAGACAGGATTTTGAAGAAGCGAAATTCAAAAAAAGAAATGATAACCTTATGAATACAGCCTTCAAAGCTATTTCATATATAATCTTTTTGATGCCCGTATTTAATCTGATTGCCTATTCTACAATAATCGCAGTATTATGGTTTGGAGGCAAACAGATTACATTAGGCAACATGAGTGGTGGAGCTATTATATCCTTTATAACTTACATTACACAGGTTCTTATGTCATTGATGATGATATCTATGTATTTTATGAATCTTTTGCGAGGTTCTGCATCTGTATCAAGAGTTTTGGAAGTAGTTAATACTGAATCAGAAATAACACAGATAAATAACCCTGTTAGAAAGATAAAAGATGGATCCATAACTTTTGAGAATGTAAGTTTTATCTATCCTGGTAGTTCTGAATACACTCTACGCAATATTGACTTTAGCATAAATTCAGGAGAGACCTTAGGGATTATAGGCTCTACAGGCTCATCAAAATCTACTTTAGTTCAGTTGATTTCTAGACTATATGATGTGACAGAAGGTATTGTAAAGGTAGGAGGAGTAGATGTTAGGGAGTATGATATAGAACTACTTCGTGATAAAGTAGCCTTTGTATTACAGAAAAACACTTTGTTTTCAGGTACTATAAGAAGCAATATGAAGTGGGGGAAGGAAAATGCCACTGATGAAGAGATCATTGAAGCTTTAAAGCATGCACAGGCCTGGGAATTTGTATCAACCTATGATGATGGATTAGATCATATAGTTGAGCAGAATGGTGATAATTACTCTGGTGGACAAAAACAAAGACTATCAATTGCCCGTGCTTTACTTAAGTCACCAAAAGCAATTATATTGGATGACTCTACCAGTGCTGTTGATATGACAACAGATGCTAAGATTCAGAAGGCCTTTAAACATAATCTTCCGGATGTAACTACTATAATAATTGCTCAGAGAATTTCATCAATACAGCATGCAGATAGAATAATAGTGATACATGAAGGAAAGATTGAGTCCATAGGTTCCCATAAAGAATTGATGGAAAAATCTCCAATCTATAATGAAATATATGAATCGCAACAGAAGGGAGTGATTGGCGAATAATGAATAAAAATGAAAAGGTCACATTTAGGCCAAAGAATTCAAGAAAGACTCTTTTAAGATTGTTTAGTTATTATAGATTTTATAAAGGACTATTTGCTTTGGGAATCCTATCTATAATTTTGGCTTCTTTAGCAGAAGTAGCAGCCAATGGAATGCTAAGTCCAATAATTGACGTATTTGTTAGTGGTGGACCTCTAGAGGATGCTATAAAATATATACTTATTATGGCTGGAATTGTAATAATTATCGCATTTGGGCAGTATATTGGAAATCGTACTATGGCAAGACTTGCTCAGAAGATAATCCACAAAATTCGAGAAGAAATGTTTGCACATATGGAAAAGCTACCAATTTCCTACTTTGATACCCATTCCCATGGGGAACTAATGTCTACCTTTACAAATGACGTAGATATGTTAAATCAGTCGTTAGAGCAGGCTGTATCTCAGGTTATTATATCTGTAGTAACTGTAGTTGGTACCTATACAATGATGATTGTTATAAGTCCCATATTGACATTAGTAGTAACTATTATGCTTATACTTATGTTTATCATTATTAAGTTTATCGGCACTAGATCTTCAAATTATTTTAGAAATCAACAGCTTAGACTTGCAGATATGAATGGATATATTGAGGAGATGATGTCAGGACAAAAGGTAATTAAAGTCTTTAATTATGAGGAAAGAGCAATTGATGATTTCAGAAACAGAAATGATAATCTACGAAAATCCTCTTCCAGGGCTTCTACATTTGGTGTTATGCTAATGCCAATAATGGGAAATCTTACTTTTGTACTTTATTCTGTAGTAGCCATGTTAGGTTCCTTTTTAGTGATTTTAGGTTCTCTTAGTGTAGGTAATATCGCTTCATTTTTACAATATACAAGAACAATCTCAAGACCAATTACCCAGGTATCTAACCAGCTTAACACTTTATTTGCAGCTCTTGCTGGTGCAGAAAGAATCTTCAACATCCTGGATGAGGAAGTGGAAAAAGATGAAGGTGATGTAAGGCTTATAAGAGATTGCAATGGGCAGGGGAATCATTGCTGGAGAATCCCTACTGAGGATGGAGCTTTTGAAAATATAGCGGTAACTGGTAATATAAGATTTGAGAATGTGGATTTTGGATATGTGCCAGATAAACAGGTATTAAAGAATATTAATCTATATGCAAAACCAGGGCAGAAAATTGCCTTTGTTGGCTCTACCGGTGCCGGAAAAACCACTATCACCAACCTAATAAATAGATTCTATGAAATAAACAATGGTGCAATACTTTACGATGGTATAGATATAAGAAGAATAAACAAGATGGACCTAAGAAACACTATGAGTATGGTTCTTCAGGATGTACATTTGTTTGAGGGAACAGTAGCTGATAACATTAGATATGGTAGACTAGATGCAACTGACGAGGAAGTTAAAGAGGCTGCAAAGCTTGCCAATGCTCACTACTTTATTAAACACTTACCAGGGGGCTATGACACCATGTTAACGGCAGATGGTCAAAACCTTTCACAGGGTGAGAGACAGCTTCTATCCATAGCAAGAGCGGCTATTGCTGACCCAGAGATTCTTATACTTGATGAAGCCACTTCCTCTGTTGATACAAGAACTGAAAAACTTATATCTGAGGGAATGGATAAACTTATGGAAGGAAGAACAACCTTTGTAATTGCCCATAGATTATCAACAGTTCGAGATTCTGATGCAATTATGGTACTTGAACAAGGAGAGATAATTGAACGTGGAGACCATGATGAATTAATGGAACAAAATGGACGTTATTATGCATTGAATGTCGGAACAATTGAATTAGATTAAGTAACAAAAAAGAGCCAATTAGAGAATATTAACAGGAGCTTTAATGATTTAACATCAATTAAGTAATAGATTACTTGTTGGTGTTTTTTCATTTATTTATTACATAGCCTCCAAAGGCATCAATAATGAAGTACTTGACAGAGTTATATAACAACGTTATAATGCTAACAGTGTTAGGTTTAATTCAGAAAGAAGGTGAAAAGATGGATTACACTGAGCTTGCCAAACAATTTCTTCATGGCTCGTACCAGTTACGAAGTCGTGGTCATCAAAAGAAAATTGATAATACCATGCAGGGCGAAACTTTTGTACTATTATATATTTTAAGACAAGACGATGTCGTAATGCCTAGCGAAATCAGTAATGTAATGAATATCAGCTCAGCACGTGTTGCTGCTATTTTGAATAACCTTGAGGATAAAGGGTTTATTACACGACACATTGACAAAAAAGATAGAAGAAAGATCTTAGTTGAACTTACCCAAGAGGGAATAGAGATGGCAGAAATGCATAATGAGAGGGTTATTAATATTACAGCACGAATGTTAGAATTGTTAGGTGAGCATGATGCCAAGGAAATGGTGAGAATTATAGTTAAACTAGCTGAATTGGCACCACAAATTACAAATTGTTAATAATATGGTCTTATAAATCAGTATAAGTATATATCATAATTTGAAAGGTTGGAATTACTGTATGATCAAGATTTTTAAATATTTGAAATCAAAAGAGTGGTTTCAGTTTGCTATCAGCCTTGTGTTCATCGTTACACAGGTGTGGCTCGATTTGAAATTACCTGATTTCATGTCAGAGATTACCATTCTTGTGCAAACTCCAGGGAGTGCTATGAGTGAAATATGGAAGCAAGGTGGATTTATGCTTCTTTGTGCATTCGGAAGTGTTGCATCAGCTGTTATAGTATGTTTTTTTGCTGCACGTATTGCTGCTTCATTTTCGCAAAGAATTCGCAGTATGCTATTTTCCAAGGTAGCATCCTTTTCAATGGAAGAAA
>CAZAKD010000064.1:0-8210 GCA_964485435.1 uncultured Lachnospiraceae bacterium | reverse complement strand
CACAGGGGATGTGTCTTTTTTTGTTTTGTGTTGCAGTATATGTGCGTATTTGTTATAATATCCCTGGGGAAATGTTGCATTTCATGAGAGGATTCATGAAAGGAGCAAAATGTTCTTTAACACATTTAGTGCAGCCATTGGAGGCATAGATGGATTTTTAGTTCAAGTTGAAGTAGATGTAAGTGATGGTTTACCAGAATTTTCTTTGGTAGGTTATCTTGCCTCAGAGGTAAAAGAAGCAAGGGAAAGAGTTCGCATCTCATTAAAGAATTCTGGATATAAGATACCTCCTAAGAGAATTACAATTAATCTATCTCCAGCAGATGTTCGTAAAGAAGGCACTGCCTTTGATCTTTCCATTGCCCTGGCAATTCTTGTTATTCTAGGATATATTCCAGAAGATAATCTGAAACAAACCCTTATTATAGGCGAATTAAGTTTGGATGGACATATTAATAAAGTAAATGGAGTTCTTCCTATTGTGGACATGGCCTCTAGGAAGGGCTTTACTCGTTGTATTCTTCCTTTAGAGAATGCAAAAGAGGGAGCTGTTATTAATAATATTGATGTTCTTGGGGTAAGTACATTAACCCAAGTGGTAGAATACCTCAATGAACAGACTATAATTGAGGCTGAGTATGTTGATACAAATAGGATATTTCAAAAAAATGATCAAGATAATACGATGGATTTTAGAGATATTCAAGGACAATATCTTGCGAAACGTGGTGTAGAGATTGCTGTGGCTGGAATGCATAATATTCTTCTTGTGGGTACGCCTGGTGCAGGGAAGTCTATGATCGCTAAGAGGATTCCTACAATTATGCCAAGTCTTACACTAGAAGAGAGTATGGAGATATCTAAGGTTTATAGTGTATCGGGATTATTAAATCAAGAGGAATATCTGGTTTTAAACAGGCCATTTCGATCGCCACACCACAGTATTACTGGAGCAGCTTTAATAGGTGGTGGAAGGAAGGGGATTCCTGGAGAGGTTTCCTTGGCAAGCGGAGGTGTCCTGTTTTTAGATGAATTGCCAGAATTTCCAAGAAATGTAACTGAATTATTAAGGCAACCATTAGAAGATAAATATATTAATATTGCTCGACTAAGTGGTAATTATAGATACCCAAGTAATTGTATGCTAGTTGCCTCAATGAACCCATGCAAATGCGGATACTACCCTGATAGAAACCGTTGTAACTGCTCAGAAAATCAGGTTCGAAAGTACCTTGGGCGCTTAAGTGGCCCTCTTTTAGATCGTATAGATATTATAATTGAGATGAGCCCGGTGTCTTATCATGATTTAGAACGAGAGAGGCATGGAGAGACATCAGGTGAGATTCGAAGTCGTATTGAAGGAGCTCGTAATATTCAAAAAAATAGATATAAGAAGGAGCCGTTTTTCTTTAATGGAGAATTAACACCATCATTGATTCAAGCATATTGTAAGCTGGGTAAAAAAGAATCAGAATTATTAGAGAAGGCTTTCTATCAATTGCAATTAAGTGCCAGAGGATACCATAGGCTAATTAAAGTGGCAAGGACGATTGCGGATTTACAAGGGGAAGAATCCATACAATGTTCACATATCATAGAAGCCATAGGCTATCGAAGCAATAATGAGGGGGTGAATATTGTTGGATAGAGAGCAATACTATTATTGGCTAAGTAATCTGCCTGGGATAGGAATCAAGAAAGCTACGTCTCTTTTGAGATTTTATAAATCACCAGAGAATATCTATCGTGGTACAAGTGACGAGTTAATGCATGTACCATTATTATCAGATAAAGATATTGAATCAATTCTGAGTAATAAGAATAAAGAACTTTCCATTAAAAGTTATGATATATTGAAGAAAAAGGGAATATACTTTGTATCAAGAGACAACCCGCAATATCCAAGTAAGTTAAAGAATATATTTGACTCACCAATAGGATTATATGTAAGAGGTGAATTACCAGACGAAGAAAAGAAAAGTATAGCTATTGTTGGTGCAAGGAATTGCTCTAATTATGGAAAAGAGATTGCAAATTATCTATCTAGAGAATTATCTAATCATGGAATTCAAGTGATTAGTGGACTGGCTAGAGGTATAGATACATATGCCCATATTGGAGCAATTGGAGGTATAGGCAGAACTTATGGGGTGTTAGGGTGTGGTATAGATATCTGTTACCCTGCAGATAATATTGAGTTATATATGAAATTACAACAATGTGGTGGGATTATATCAGAATATGGAATTGGGGTACAAGCGAAGCCTGGACTTTTTCCTATGAGAAATCGATTAATTAGTGGAATGTCAGATGGCATTCTAGTTGTTGAAGCAAAGGAAAAAAGTGGCTCTTTAATTACAGTAGACTATGGTTTAGAACAAGGGAAAGATATCTATTCTATACCAGGTAGAGTAACAGATAGATCTAGTAGCGGATGCAATAATTTAATTAAAATGGGTGCAAAGTTAGTTACTAATGTGGAAGATATTTTAGAAGACATGGTTGCAAATTATAAAAATATATGTTTAGATAATGGTTGTAATAATAGCTTATATTTTAAGAAAAATAATAAAAACCTTGAACCAAAGGAAAAAATGGTTTATGATATGTTAAGTTTGAAGCCAAAACACATCGATGAAATCATCCTCGAAACTAAGTTAAACATAGATGAAATTATGGATATCTTAATAAATATGGAATTTAATAATTATGTAAAAAGCGTTGGTACACAGTTTTACGTATTATCAACGGAGTAAAAACTATGCATAATAGGAGATTCTACAATTTCCAATTAAATAAGGAGTGTAATTATGCCAAAATATCTTGTAATAGTGGAATCGCCTGCTAAGGCTAAGACAATTAAAAAATTTTTAGGAGCTAACTATGAAGTGCTTGCTTCTAATGGTCATGTAAGAGATCTACCTAAGAGTCAATTAGGAATTGATGTAGAGAATGACTATGAACCTAAGTATATTACAATACGAGGGAAAGGAGAACTTTTAGCTGTTTTAAGAAAACAAGTCAAGAAATCAGATAAAGTGTATCTCGCAACCGATCCAGACCGTGAAGGAGAAGCCATATCCTGGCACCTCTCTAAGTCATTAAAATTAGATGAGGACCAGATTCATCGTATTAGCTTTAATGAGATTACGAAAAACGCAGTTAAGGATTCAATTAAGCAAGCTAGAAAGTTGGATATGGATCTAGTGAATGCACAACAAACTAGACGTATTCTAGACAGAATGGTTGGATATAAAATCAGCCCAGTGCTCTGGGCAAAAGTTAAAAGAGGTTTAAGTGCAGGTAGAGTACAATCTGTTACTCTTAGAATTATATGCCAGAGGGAAGATGAGATTAATGCATTTGTTCCTGAAGAGTATTGGAATCTAGAAGCTAATTTTAACGTTAAAGGTGCAAAAAAGATTTTGAATGCAAAATTCTATGGTGATAACAAAGGAAAGATTGCAATAAAGTCTGAGGAAGAGCTTAACCAGATATTGAATGCACTGCAAGATGCAGAATATCATATATCTGAGATTAAGACTGGAGAAAGAACTAAGAAATCACCCCTTCCATTTACAACGAGTAAGTTACAACAAGAAGCTGGAAAAACCCTTAATTTCTCTACCCAGAAGACAATGCGTATCGCCCAACAATTATATGAAGGTGTTACTGTGAAAGGTAAAGGAAGTATTGGTTTGATCACTTATCTCCGTACCGATTCTGTTCGTATATCAGATGAGGCAGATAAAAATGTTAAAGAGTATATTAGTCAATCCTATGGTGAAGAGTTCGTAAGCACACTAGGGAATAATAATAAAGATACCGGCAAGAAGATTCAAGATGCTCATGAAGCTATTCGCCCTACTTATGTGGAACTATCCCCTACTGTAATTAAAGAATCTTTAAGTAGAGATCAGTTTCGCCTGTATCAACTTATCTGGAAAAGATTTGTAGCTAGTAGGATGCAGAATGCGAAATACGAAACTACATCCATAAAAATTGATGGAGGAGGATATCGTTTTACTACTTCTGCTTCAAAAATATTATTCCAAGGATTTATGACAGTATATTCATCCGATGAAGATAAAGTAGAAGAAAACATATTAACAAGTAATCTTAGTGAGGAATCAATATTAAAACTAAAAGAACTAGAACCTTCCCAACATTTTACTCAACCTCCAGCTCATTTTACAGAGGCGAGTTTAGTTAAAACGCTAGAAGAGCTTGGAATTGGTAGACCAAGTACCTATGCTCCTACTATTACAACAATCATTAATAGGAGATATATTGCCAAAGAGAAGAAGAATCTATATGTGACTGAATTAGGGGAGATTGTAAATCATATCATGGAACTTGCTTTTCCTAGTATTGTTGATGTCCATTTTACTGCAAATTTAGAATCATTATTAGATAAGGTTGAAGATGGAACAGTTCAATGGAAGACCTTGATTCGTAATTTCTATCCAGACTTGGACGAAGCTGTAATTAATGCAGAGAAAGAATTAGCAGAGATAAAGATTGAAGATGAAGTTACAGATGTAGTATGCGAAGAATGTGGAAAGAATATGGTAATTAAGTATGGACCACATGGAAAGTTCTTAGCATGTCCTGGATTCCCAGATTGTAGGAATACAAAAGCTTATCTTGAAAAGATCAATGTAAATTGTCCGAATTGTGGCAAAGATATTGTAATTCGTAAGACAAAAAAGGGTAGAAGGTATTATGGTTGTGAAGATAATCCTGAATGTGACTTTATGACATGGCAGCAACCTTCCAAAGAAAAATGTCCAAACTGTGATAAGACTCTTTTGGAAAAAGGTTCAAAATTAGCATGTATTGACGAAACTTGTGGTTTTGTAAAAAACAGAGAAGTAGATGAGTGATGGAATAAGTAATATAATAGTATTGTTTTTCGCAAAAATGTATGTTAAAATTTAAAAAGTGGTACTTTTGGAAGGGTATAGCACGGGGAGGGTAATAATGAGCGTACAATTGTTAGACAAAACTAGAAAGATTAATAAACTTTTACACAATAACAATTCACATATGGTTGTATTTAATGATATTTGTGATGTATTGAGTGATATCTTAGATTCTAATATTCTTGTTATTAGCAAGAAGGGTAAAGTTTTAGGCATTAAGAATAGAAGTGATGTTAGTGAGATTAAAGAATTAATCAAAGATAGTGTTGGCGGCTACATTGATAGCTTATTGAATGAAAGATTACTTAATATTTTATCTACTAAGGAGAATGTTAATCTTATGACTCTCGGGTTTGAATTCCAAGATGTTAACAAATACGAAGCAATTATTACTCCTATTGATATAGCTGGTGAAAGATTAGGTACTTTATTTATATATAAAACTGATACTGTATATGCAATTGATGATATTATCTTGAGTGAATATGGAACTACTGTTGTAGGATTAGAGATGATGCGTTCAGTCAATGAAGAGAGTGCAGAAGAGAATAGAAAGATACAGATTGTAAAATTTGCTATTAGTACATTGTCTTTCTCAGAACTTGAAGCAATTACACATATATTTGAGGAGTTAAATGGTAGTGAAGGTATTTTAGTAGCAAGTAAGATCGCCGATCGAGTTGGTATTACACGCTCAGTAATTGTCAATGCACTTAGAAAGTTTGAAAGTGCCGGAGTAATTGAATCTCGTTCATCTGGAATGAAGGGGACTTATATAAAAGTTCTCAATGATGTTATCTTTGATGAACTAAAAAGGATGAATCATAAATAATAAAAGGGTTGTGGATTTTTCACAACCCTTTTCCATATAGGTATTATGCCCTATTGTGACGAATAAAGTCGACGAAGATACAAGTTTGGTAAGGAAAAAGAGAAAATATGGACATATTATTGTTGTTCTTGTTTTTTTTCGTAAAATAGGTATAATTATATTAGATAGAAAGGATGGATGGAAATGATAGGTTCAGGTGCATTTAATTATATTAACATATTAGATAAAGCAGCCGACGCAAGTTGGGCTAGGAATACAGTATTAACTAATAATATTGCTAACGTTGATACTCCTAATTATAAAAGAAAAGATGTTCAGTTTGAATCTTACCTTATGGCAGCTTTAGCAGGTGGAGAAACTCTGGATCAACGAGTGGGAGAGGCAGATTTATTTGCGTTGAATTCCACAACATATACGGATCATTCATTGTCAAGTTACCGAATGGATGGGAATAACGTAGATATTGATACTGAAGAAGCAGAGTTTGCCAAAAACCAATTAAGATATTATACACTTAATGATAGCTTAACTCAGGAATTTAGTAGGATCAAATCAGTCTTAAATGTAACTTAAGAAGATGAATAATAAGGAGGAGATATTATGTCTATGTTAGACGCGCTCAATATAAGTGCAAGTGGAATGACTGCACAAAGATTAAGAACAGATATTATTTCACAGAATATAGCAAATGTAAATACTACTAGAGATGCCAATGGACAAGCATACAGAAGAAAAACTGTTGTTATGCAAGAAAAGGATGTTACTAGTTTTAGCAATGTACTTCGAATGACTGCTGGGATTACAAGTAACGGTGTAAAGGTTACTAATATTGTAGAAGATACAGGTACACCTTTGCGTCAAGTTTATGATCCATCACATCCAGATGCTAATGCAGAAGGATATGTGTCTTACCCTAATGTAAACACAGTTACAGAGATGACAAATCTAATTGATGCAAGTCGTTCTTACGAAGCGAATGTGACAGCATTTAATGGGACAAAGAATATGATGTTAAAAGCACTGGAGATCGGGAAATAATTAAAATATTAGCTACATTATCAGGAGGCAAGGGATGAATATTACACCAATAGGGAGTTTAGAGAATGTAAGTGCGTATCAGAATAGTAAGTCTAGTTCTGTATCAACGGGGAATGATACTTTTGAGATGTTATTTGACTCAGCATTATCAATGATAAATGATACCAATCGTTTAACGAATGCAGCAAAAGAAGAAGAGATGAAATACGCCTTAGGGGTCTCTACAAGTACTCATGATTTACAAGTGGCACAGAGTAAAGCAAACGTTTCCTTACAATATACTGTTGCCGTAAGGAATAAGGTTGTAGAAGCTTATAAAGAGATTATGAATCTACAGTTCTAGATATAAAAACAAATAATAGACGAATACCTTATGTAAGGATTGCAATACGATGTCACTGAAGGAGTAAACCATGGTCGAAAGATTAAAAAGAATACCTGCGCAATTAATAGAGTTTTGGAATAGATATACAAGTAAACAAAAGACAATCATAATTAGTGTGATTGCTGCGGTTTTTTTTACAATTGTATTATTAACCTATTTTCTAACAAGAACTCAATATGTTAAGTTGGCTTCCTTTGAGAAGACATCTGAAACGGGTGCAGTTGAAGATCTGCTAGATGCAGAGGGAATTAAATATAAGCATTCCAGTGATGGACTTGTGTTATATGTGGATGAAAAGAATAAAACAGATGCTCTTATGGTTATGGGGAATAATGATATTCCTTCACCTGGTATGACCGAAGAAGATGCATTTAATAATAGTATAAGTACAACCAATGATGAAAGAAAATTAAAAGCGATGTATATATTACAGAATAATTTGCGTTCTGATGTAGTTCGTTACGAAGGAGTGAGTGACGCAGTTGTTCGTATTAATCAACCAGTTCAAGATTATACAATATTATCTGAAGAAAAAGAGGCTACAGTTAGTGTGTTATTAACTACAACAGATAATTTCAAAACATCTTCCATTAAGGCCATTGCTAGTCATGTAGCTACGGCTGTAGGTAATCAAACATTAGACAATGTTAGAATTACAAACCAAAACGGTGAATTATTATTTGGTGGACAGAATGATCTTGCTTCTGGTGGAGATATTGATTCAGCTTTAGATTATAAACAGAGATTAACCAACACTATTGTCAATAATGTATATACCGTATTGTTGAAGATGGGATATGATGATGCTGAGATTGGTGCATCTAACATAGTGTTTAATATGGATAAAGTAACTGATCTATACACAGAATATACTCCTGCAGAAGGGGAAGATCAAGGTGTATTTGGAAGTAGTTATACATATGAAAGTAAAGGAACGACAGGAAGTGGTGGTGTTCCAGGCACTGATGCCAATGGAGATTCTACTACTTATAATATTGAAACAGGGAATTCTTCTGATAGTACAGTAACA
>CAZAKD010000063.1:595-8228 GCA_964485435.1 uncultured Lachnospiraceae bacterium | reverse complement strand
ATAATAGCTTCTTCAACCATATTAGATGGAAGATTTTTTAAAACCACCATGTTTATTGGATTAAATCTTATCATATAATATTTTATCATGCAACAAATTATGATATTTTACTTTCATTTTATCAAATTATATTTTCTTTACTGACATATGTTTTAATATTTAGACTTATTTCATATATATTTTGTGCAGTTGTAAACACCAATGGAGGTAACGTCCCCAGCTCATTAAGTAACGTCCCCATTTAGTCGATATAGTTAATAGCAAGTTTTTATTGAATTGAGGTGAACCACTATATGAACAATATCCCCGTTTCTACAACTCAACAAACAAATACCAATCCCATTATTAATACACAAACCCCTCCCCAGAATCCTACTGCCATTGCTAGCGATACAGTCATGTTGCAGTTACAAGAAGGGCAATTAATATCTGGCGAAGTTATAGATCATATTAGAAATGAAGTTACAATTTTATTAGAAGACAATCAAACCATTACCGCTCCTTTGTCTGATAATTCTTTAGTAAAGATTGGTGAGACCTTTACATTCCAAGTCTTGAAAGCTCATAATAACCAACCATTGCTGCAGGTTCTTCACACAAATACATCTCCATTATCAAAGACAATCTTGGATGCTCTTGAAGCTGCTAACCTCCCTAAATCTGAGCGTAATCAAGAGATTGTGCAGGAACTTTTAAATCATCAGATGTCCATAGATAAACAAACTATTCAGAACGTCTTACGACACTCTATCCATTTTAAAGAAGCATCTATTTCTTCTCTGGTTCTTATGGCTAAGAATCATCTTCCGATTACAGAAGAGAATGTTACTCAATTTGAAAATTACAGAAATTACGAACATAGATTAGTAAAAGAAATAGAGCAAATTGTGGATTCCTTACCTGAGGTTATTACAGATGTTCAATCTAAAGCAGATGCAAATGAATCTATTTTGTTATTAAATAAGATGCTTCTTAGTGCTCCCTCTAAAAATTCACCTTATTTTTCTCTTTCTCAGCAGGATACCAATGAGTTATCATTATTTCTTGATAACCATCCAACGGAAAAAGAGCTTTTCTCCAAAATCCTAGAACGCAAAGAGAGTCCACATGAATTATTAGTTCATCTGAAAGAACAAGGAATTGAGCATCCAATCATCTCAAACATAACCGAGCAATACCATGCCTATCAAATGGAACAGCCAAAGATTGGTTCATTTCCTCATAGTAGTATTCCTTTAACGAGTCAAGATGGAACAATTAGTACCCACGACCTTTTGGTATACTTAGAACAACAACTATCACCTTCTGATACAGGGCATAACTTTCAGTTCTTTGCGAACAAACAATACAAGGCCATCTTAAAAGAGCACTTACTTCACGAATGGACTTTAACTCCAAAAGACTTAACACAAAAAGATGCAGTATCCAATCTATATAATAAAATGTATCAAGATCTATCTGATATAAACAAATTTATATCACAACTAAAATTTTATCAACAGACTGGGCAAGAGAATGAACCATTAGAACAACTTCAGCAGAATACAACGAATATACGCCAAAACATTGACTTCATGAAAACCCTGAACCAACTCTTTACCTATGTTCAATTACCTCTTCAATTAAAGGATAAAACTGTACACAGTGACCTGTACGTATATACCAACAAAAAAGACTTAAAAAAGAGCAAGGATCAAGTAAGTGCATTACTGCATCTAGATCTAGATTATTTAGGAAGCCTTGACATTCATATCAACCTCAATTACAAGCAAATCACTTCTAAATTTTATTTAGAAAGCAATGAACTTCAAGAATTTCTATCCGAACATATTGGCGAGTTGAGTTCAATCTTAGAAAATAAGGGTTATATCTTTCACGGAGAAGTGCATTATAAAGAAAACGAATCTCGTGAATCAAATGTAATAAACAACTTTCTAGAGGCAAGTTCTTCTACCTCAATGATACAAAAATACAGTTTTGATATTCGCACATAAATATAAACTCTCATAATAAAAGTCCAGAATATAAATGTTCTCATTCATATTCTGGACTTTTACTATATAAATATATTCTATTTTTATTTTACATCTTCTATCTTTGATTCATATTCATCAAATATATAATTTAAAACAGAGGCCATTCCTACGAATTCGCAACCATATATGGTATATCCCTCATCTATATCTTCTTTACGGATAATCTTAACCACAGTGTAAAGTTTAGATAATGGACCACCAAGCTGAATACATGCATTAAAATAATAATCAATTGGAAGCTCACCTTTAGATCTGAATCCTATGCCTGTTTTAGATACATTGAACACTTCAATTGGCTCATTAATATTGGCAACCTTCACATTATCCTGTTTAAAAAGTGAAGATATCTCCAAGTTCAACTCAACTGGTAACCGTTTACTTCTTCTCTTATCGTACATATGTAACCCCTCCCATTAAATATCATTAAATGCAATATTTGGTTACATTATAATATAGTTTTATTAATTGCACAAGGTGTGAATTTCAATCCAATCTATTTTCATATTAGGCTTTAGTAAATTAAATTCTATCTCATAGTCTCCCTCTGAGAACTCAACATTCATAAGCTTTTTTATAACCCAAGAATCTAATGTTCCATTTATTTGGAAGGTGGTCAATAGGGTCCCATTCAACTTAATATTACACGAAACCTGAGCTTGTAGATTATCAGGTGAAAGTGCATGTATCATAATCTCGTAGATACCTTTCTTTGATATATGAAATCTTGAAATCTGATCAAACGCAATATTGATTCGTTTATTCACAGAGATATTTTGGACATCCTTCTTATCAATCAGATCTTTGGAATCTCCCATCAATCCCTTATATCTCTTAATGGTATCCTGGACACTTTGAATCCTACCATATGCTGGTGCCTTCATTAAAAAAGAACATATATTAACAGCAGATCTTTGTAATTCACCAATCGTCAATGTACCCTTTTCTAAGGCTTCTGGAATATCATCACCATTCACATTATCTTCTGCTCCATTATTATCTACACACATATAAAGATCATTTTGAGAACGCACCATATAGCTTCGGTAAGTTAACTCACCCTCTCCACCTGATACTACATCATTCATCTTCGCCCACCAATCAGTCATTACAATACCTTTATATCCCCATTCATTTCTAAGGATGGTAGTATTAAGGTCATAATTAGACGCTGTCCAATGTCCATTTATAGGGTTGTAAGCTGTCATGATAGAATCGCTGTCTCCCTCCTTAACTGCAATCTCAAAACCTTTGAGGTATATTTCTCTCAATGCCCTTTCAGATACAACCGCGTCAACTAAAGTTCTATCTTGCTCCTGGTTATTACAAGCAAAATGTTTTAGCGTTCCATTAGATCCACCTTTTTTAAGACCTCGGATTACCGCAGCTGCAAACTTCCCGGATACCAAAGGATCTTCTGAAAAGTATTCAAAATTACGACCATTTAAAGGATTACGATGTATATTGAGCCCAGGCCCTAAAAGGGAATCTATCTCATTATTCATTAACTCATTACCTTGTAACACATACAATTCTTCAACTAATTCTGTATTCCATGTTGCTGCAAGTAAAGTTCCAATAGGAATCTGTGTAGCCTTCAAACCGCTGTCCATACGTATTCCCGAAGGCCCATCAGCTGTACAACCAATAGGAATCCCATATTCTAATAAGCTATCACTAAGCCCACCAAAAGCAGAGGCTGTTCCAGGAGTAACTTTTGTATTACACATTCCTTCTCCCCTAACGATAGTAGATAACTCTTTAACAGATAATTGGGCAATAAAATCATCCATAGTAGCTCTTCCTTCTGCTACATCTTTTAACTTAATCCCTTTATCTCCAGTAATCTTTATCGTCTTTGGCATATTTACATTAATACGTTTTTCCATAGAAATTGTCCGTCTTGGCACTTCTTCATATTGTACTTCATATATGCCATCCGCTCTTCTTTCTCCTGGCTTTATTCTTTCGTATTCAAGGATTGGTGCAAGTGCCTCTTCTAATTCTTCTACCACTATAGTCTGATCTATAGAATAATCTCCCTTTCCATTGATAGATACCTTTTCCCTACACCTAATACTATTACCAACATAGATTTGATAATCACCTTCTTCTAATACATAACAAGAAGTGTATCCCGTTGCACCACTGTCATCATAAGAGGCCATATTATTAATTGGAAATGATAAGGTCAGTCTTTCTATTTCTCCCGGATTCAATAATTTAGTCTTTTCAAATGTTGCAAGCTGCTTAATTGGCTTACCTAGCTTTCCCTGAGGAGATTCATAGTAGACTTGAACCACTTCTTTTCCACTATACTTCTCACCAACATTAGTCACGTCTACTTGAATCTCTATATATTCTTTTCCATCCTTTAATGTTGTATTGACTTCACCAACATCAATCTTAAACTTTGTATATGAGAGACCATATCCGAACTCATATTGAACTTTATCTGGTGAAAACGTCTCAAAATAACGATATCCAACATAGATATCCTCTTTGTAATAATTTCTTAAACTATCTCCATAATTCATAGTAGAAGGATAATCATCTAATGAATAGGCTATGGTATCCGTTAATTTCCCACTTGGCGTTGCATCTCCTACAAGAATATCAGCGATACCATTGCCACCTTCCATTCCACCTTGCCATACATAGAGTATAGACTTTAGTGATTCACTAGATTCTGGGACATTTACCCACCCCATATCTATGATTCCAGGTACATTTAGAACAATAATTACTTTATCAAAATATTCACATACAGATTGAATCATGTTTCGCTCATCCAGAGTCAGTTCATAACTTCCAGGTCCTGGATCATTATCTTTATCCTCTCCGGCTGTACGTCCAATCACTACAATAGCTTTATCCGATTGGTTTGCCGCTGATTCAACTTGATCCTTGCTTAATGGCATCTCTTTTTGATTCCATGGTTCGACAGCCCATCCACCACCACAATTATCATAAGGATTTTCCTTAACCCAATCTTCATATATTAATGCCAATTCTTCATTTACACGAATATTTTTTTTATTACGAAGACCCTCTAGAATGTTCACTGTATAAGGTACATTTACCATACCACCTGAGCCCATACCACTTCTATAATAATCTATCTGTATTCTTCCAAATATTGAAACCCTCTCGTTTTTGTGAATAGGTAGGGCATTATCTATATTTTTTAATAACACAACACCTTCTGTTATCACTTCCCTAGATAATTTTGCTAAACTTTCTAATGGAATACCAAGTTTTTGTTCATTCATACTTAATTACCTCCATATGTATTAATGAGCTTATTATAGCCAATAACATATTATTATGATATAATTTCTCTATACAATAATGCAACTATTTTGTCACGAAAGGAATATAATATGAATTATCCAGAACAAAAAAGAGAAATAATCGATGGCATATCTTATGATTACTTCTGTACTATTCAAGAAGTGGATTGCAAGGGACTTGTTTATCCTGCACATTATCATAACTACATAGAGATCCTTTATGGCATTGTGGGAACTTATGATGTCATATTGAATGGATCTCATTATAAATTCTCCCAAGGCGATATGATTATTATTAATTCCAAAGAAGTTCATCAGATTAATTCTGAATCGCCTAATGGTGGCGAGTATATTGTACTTCGCTTTGAGCCTGAGATCATCTATAATAATATGTTCCATAATTACCTAGAGTTAAAATATATCCTACCTTTTATATTAAATAACACGAATCATCAAAAAGTAATTCTTAAAAAAGATATTGAATCCACATTTATACCAGCCCTTTTTTATGACATCTTAGAGGAATTTCACACGAGAGAATATGGTTTTGAATTGGCAGTTAAGAATCATATCGGAAGAATATTTTTATGGATATTAAGATACTTTCATCAGTCTGGAACTAATTTTTCTATAGCTTCTAACAATTATGTTGAAATAATTAAACGCATTCAACCTGCCTTGGATTATGTCCTAACTCATTATTCTGAAGAGATTAAAGCAACCGATATGGCCCGCTTATGTAGTATGAGCTCAAGCTATTTTTCTAGAACTTTTAATCGTCAACTTAATATGAGCTTTAATGAATATGTTAATCAAGTGCGCATTATGGAAGCTGAGAAATTACTCGTGTCTTCTACTTTAAATATTACCGAAATATCAAGTACTGTTGGATTTAGTACTACTAGTTATTTTATTAAGCTATTTAAGTCTTATAAAAACATATCTCCAAAAGAATTTCGAAAAGAATTTGCAACAGAAAAATAAAAGCTAACACTTCAGTGAGCGTTAGCTTTTATCTAATATACAATTATTTATGAGAATAATCCCTTTTTCTCTTTAATTTCACCAACTTCATAACCTGCTTCTTTGATTACATCTTTGAAAGCTTGATCACTTACTTCTTTTGATAATTCTACAACTGCTCTCTTTTTCTTCAAATCTACCTTCGCAGTTACTCCTGGAATTGTATTCAATGCTTTCTCAGCATTGGCTCTACAATGATCACAACTCATTCCATTAATCTCAACTATCTTCTTCATATTATATTCTCCTTTTCAATCCAATTAATATTTCGCCTTAAAGAATCTTAATCTTAAAGCATTACTTACCACAAATACAGAACTTAAACTCATAGCCGCAGCTCCAAACATTGGATTTAATTTAAGTCCAAAGGAAATATAAAATATTCCTGCAGCAAGTGGTATCCCTAAACTATTATAGAAAAATGCCCAAAATAGATTTTCTTTGATGTTTTTAATCGTTGCCTTACTTAATGATACTGCAGTTACAGCATCTAATAAATCACTTTTCATTAGCACAATATCTGCCGATTCAATGGCAATATCGGTTCCTGCACCAATTGCTATTCCAACATCAGCTCTTGCAAGTGCCGGCGCATCATTAATTCCATCTCCAACCATAGCAACTATCTTACCACTTTCTTGAATCTGTCTTATTTCTCTTTCTTTATCCTGTGGTAATACTTCTGCTACTACCCTGTCTATATTTAACTGACTTCGAATTGCTTCTGCTGTCCTACTATTGTCTCCTGTTAACATAACCACATCAATTCCAATACGCTTAAACCCTTCAATAGCTTGTTTACTAGTTGGTTTTACTACATCTGCTACCGCAATAATACCTAGAAGTTTCTTTTCCTCAGCAAAGTATAGAGGTGTCTTTCCCTGGTTTGCTAAACGATCTGATTCATCGGTATATGTTTCCACGTCTACTCCATTTTCCTTCATTGACGCTAGATTACCAGCAACATAATTCTTCCCATCTATTACAGCTACAATACCTCTTCCTGATATGGCGTTAAATTCTTCAACTTCATCTAATACAATACCCATATCTTCGGATTTTACTATAATTGCTTCTGCCAATGGATGCTCTGATGGTTTTTCTATAGAAGCAGCAATTCTCAACAGAGCTTTCTCAGAAATTCCTTCTGTTGTTATAATATCTGTTACTTCAGGATGTCCTTGTGTAATGGTACCAGTTTTATCAAGAACCACTGTATCTATAGTATGAAGAGTCTCAAGAGCCTCAGCTGATTTAATTAAGATACCATTCTGTGCACCTTTT
>CAZAKD010000063.1:0-585 GCA_964485435.1 uncultured Lachnospiraceae bacterium | reverse complement strand
ACCATAATTGCCACTGGTGTAGCAAGACCTAAGGCACACGGGCAAGATATAACTAGGATTGCAATACCTATAGACATAGCAAACTCTAAAGGATAACCCATGAGTAGCCAAATTACTGTAGCAACAATGGCAATCACTATTACAACTGGTACGAATATTCCACTGATCTTATCTGCTAATTTTGCAATTGGGGCTTTGGATGAACTTGCTTCTTCCACCAATTGAATAATCTTAGCTAGAGTGGTATCATCTCCTACTTTTTCTGCTTGCATCTTAAAGAATCCTGTCTTATTAATGGTTGCAGCAATGACTTTGTCGCCTACACCCATCTCAACCGGTATACTCTCACCTGTTAATGCAGATTGATCAACTGCAGAACTTCCTTCCACGATTACACCATCTACCGGAACGCTCTGTCCAGGTCTTACATATAAAATATCTCCTATAACTACATCCTCTATAGGAATCTCTTTTTCCTCTCCATCACGGAATACTATAGCAGTCTTAGGCGCCAAATCCATTAACTTTGATATAGCTGCTGATGTTTTACCTGCACCACAAACAGCATCAACAATATTCACTGTT
>CAZAKD010000062.1:0-8240 GCA_964485435.1 uncultured Lachnospiraceae bacterium | reverse complement strand
GGCTCTGTCCTTTAGAGCCTTAGTACCGCTACGAAGTGCAACTAAGCGAAAGCGCCTCCTATTCTGATACATTTACTCAGGGCATGTTCCGTCACTTAATTATAGAATCCCCTTGATAGATTGGGGGAAATATTCTATAATGAATTTGTTGTATTTCATTTACATAAGCAAATAAGGGGATCTTATATGAAACGATTATCAGCAGTTTTTTTAATAATTACTTCTTTAACATTATCAATTCTACCTGTGCAAGCATCTAACAAGCCTTCAGATAGTTGGCCAAAAGGACCGAAGGTTAATGCAAAGGCTGCCATTGTGATGGAGGCTTCTACAGGATTAATATTATATGAGAAAAACATACATGACAAGAACTATCCAGCTAGTACAACAAAGCTAATGACTACCCTACTTGCCTTTGAGAACTCGTCCCTTAGTGATACGGTTGCATTCTCAAGAGACTCTGTCTTTAATATTGAGCGAGGAAGTAGCCATATTGGTATAGATGTGGGCGAAGAATTATCTATGGAAGATGCATTGTATGGAATTATGCTAGCTTCTGCTAACGAAGTGTCATATGCTGTAGGCGAACATATATCTGGAGATATTGATTCCTTTTCAGACCTAATGAACCAAAGAGCGAAGGAACTTGGTGCAACCAATACACATTTCATTAATCCACATGGGCTGTATGATGAAAATCATTATACTAGTGCTTATGATCTAGCTCTCATATCAAAAGAGTTATTAAAATATCCTGCTTTTCGTGAAATTAATGCTACTATTAATTATGTAATTCCACCAACCAATATTCAGGAAGCATCACGACCTATTAATAATCATCATAAAATGATTCGTAAAACAAATTACCATTATGATGGTGTCATAGGTGGTAAGACCGGATATACACAGATGGCAAGATATAATCTTGCAACTTTTGCAGCAAGGGATGGAATGGAACTTATTTGTATTATAATGAATGAAGACGTACGTGAGGACCAATATTCTGATACAAAGAAGTTGTTAGACTTTGGTTTTGAAAACTACTCAGCTTATAAGATTTCTGAAAACACCGCTGAAAGTATAATAAATGCTTCTCCTCTTTTCTCCCAATTCAATTGTCTCTTTAGTAATGAAGCTTCACCTCTAAAGGTGTGTAATAACGGCATAGTTGTACTACCCAATTCAGTGAATTTATCAAATACAACTAGAGTTATTGATTATAATAAAGGACAATCATTGGCAGAGAAGGAAAATATAATAGGGAAAATAACCTATTATTATAATGATAAATCCGTAGGATATGCCAATATTCTCTATAATAACGTGGAAACTTCTGGTCTTAAAAGAGCATCTATTACCTACGATGACGGAAAATCTATATTGGATAAAGTTGAGGAAAATCCTAAGTATATATTGATTATAGGTATTTCTATAATTTTTGTGCTATTAGGAATTATCTATTACGTACTAATAGAAAGACCTCGAAAAAAACGAAAGATATCCTATCATCTACGCAGAAAGAGAACCCTAGATACATTTAATAGTGATATATCTAATCTATAAAATAAAGTGGAAGTATTTTAATGAATCAACACATTAAAATACTTCCACTTTATTAATTAACACTCCCAGCAGGAATCGAACCTGCAACTGAGTCTTAGGAGGACCCTGTTATATCCATTTAACTATGGGAGCAAATAAGGCAAATTGATTCGTTTGCCCTATACATTCTACCCTTTTCAATAGGAATAGTCAATATTATTCCGTAAAATTAATATTACCTTGCATCCATATATTTCCCTTGAATCTACGACCCACTTCTGGTTCCCCTAGAAGGTCTAGTTGGTTGATACACACTTCATATACTAGATCATTACACTCAATTAACAAGTCATATATATGCTCTTTGGTATATTCATTCTCAAGTAATTTAACATCTAAAATTGTTCCTATTATTGAATAATTATCAGATTCTGAACCATATGGAACAAATGATGTCTCAACAATGGAGTAGATATCCTCTCTTCTTGCTCTTCTTGATACTTCTGCGAACATATCAATATCGTCAATCGTAAGACTATCTATAGCTTCTTGATCTCCGTTTCTTGCATCTGCAATTAATTTATTTCTTCGTGTTGTTTCATTGGGACGGATTTCTTTATTCTTTTCATTATTATATACACCAAATAAAATGCTACCACTTATAGATAATCCCGATAGTGCAATTGGAGCATAGATAGTACGAGTATCCTTTACTTTCTTTGATTCATAATAATCAATTATATTTTGGAGATAAAATATTAAAGAAACACCCAAACGAATATCATCACACATACCAGTAAACGCATCTGTATCAACTCTTTTATTAATAATGACTTCTTCTTTTGTACTTACAATATGACTTCTGAAATGAGGAAAGTAATGTTCTAAATGAAAAAACCCTTTATCATCATATTCTCCTCTTAATGTGATTCCCATTCTTTCAGAGAAGTCTCTTGATATCTCCGTCAAAACACTCTTCTCTGTCTTTCTAGTAACATAAGACGATGTTGGCTGGTCCATGACCATGCCAATTATTTGATCAAGTTCGGCTCTTGTGTTTATATTACTAAAACCAATTGCCCGTAGATAACTATGCATAGTCATCACCTGCTTTCTTACCTAATTACTTCCAATCCATTCATATAAGGTCTAAGAACTTTTGGAACAACAATACTTCCATCTGCTTGCTGATAGTTTTCTAAAATTGCTGCAGTAGTTCTGCCTACAGCAACACCACTACCATTTAATGTATGGATAAATTTAGCCTTATCTTTTACATTATCTTTGTATTTAATATTTGCCCTTCTTGCTTGGAAATCTTCAAAATTACTACAACTTGAGATCTCAACATAACGATTATAACTTGGCATCCATACTTCTATATCATATTTTAATGCTGCAGTAAACCCTAAATCCCCTATACAGATTTTAACTACACGGTATGGCAATTCTAATAATTGAAGAACTTCTTCCGCATCTCTCGTTAGCTTCTCTAGTTCCTCATAGGAGTCTTCTGGCTTTGTAAATTTAACTAATTCTACTTTGTTAAATTGATGTTGACGAATTAAACCTCTAGTATCTCTACCTGCTGAACCTGCTTCTGCACGAAAACATGCTGTATATGCTACATGTTTCATAGGAAGAGTGCTACCTTCTAATATTTGTTCACGATACATATTAGTTACTGGAACCTCTGCAGTTGGTACTAAGAAATATTCTTTGCCATCTCCTATAACTTTATAAGCATCTTCTTCAAACTTTGGAAGCTGTCCTGTGCCTGTCATACTTTCTCTACTTACCATAAATGGTGGAAATACTTCTGTATAATCATGTTTATCTGTATGAATATCTAAGAAGAAATTAGTTATGGCACGTTCTAATCTCGCACCGGCACCCTTGTAGAAAGTAAATCTTGCTCCCGTAGTTTTTGCTGCTGTCTCAGGATCTATAATACCTATATTAGATCCAAGATCCCAATGTGCTTGGGGATCGAACTCAAATTCTGTTGGTGTTCCAAATTTTCTTATCTCTACATTATCTTCATCTGTTTTACCAGATGGTACAGATGGATGTGGTAAATTAGGTATCGTAAGCATCCAATTTTCTAATTCTTCATCTACTTCTCTTACCTTTACATCATATTCTTTAATACGTTCTGAAAGATCCTTCATATCATTTAATATCTTAGTTACGTCTTTTCCTTCTTTTTTTAAAGCTGGAATTTGTTTTGATACTGAATTTTGCTCGCTTTTTAAAGCTTCTGCTTCACCTAGTAATCTACGTCTTTCTTCATCTAGTGTTTTAAACTTCTTAAGATCAAAGTCTTCATTTCTTGTTGATAATCTTTTCTCTACCTCTTCAAAATTACTTCTTAGCAACTTAATATCTAACATTATTTTTTCTCCTCCTGTATTATAATTTAATTATATAAAAAAATTCTCCCTTCCCATACATGTACTCATATGACAAGAGAATCAAAATTATACATCAGATTATCTATCATAATTACATCTATTATGGGACGAAAGAATCCGCGATACCACCCAATTTGCTAAAATATAGCCTCTCAAAAGTATGATAAAGGATACTAACCTTCTAACTCTTCGTTAGCAGCTACGAAAATGGAATGACTCTTAAGCATATTGACTTTCACCACCCGCCAACTCTCTAATAATGCTCTAAAATCTTAGTTTTCATCTACGCTATTTTACTTACTTATTCAATATTATACATCACTTGTTTTTATTATATACGATTATATTCTTTATTGCAAGAATAATAAATACAGAATAACTTGTTATATATCTATGGTATCTTTAATAAATAAGGTTAGATTCTGTGTAAGATCTTTCTCAATCCAGTCAAGGTACTTTTCACCATGTTTATTTTTTATTAATCTGATAACAGGCCTTGTTGGAAACTTTTTATTCTGTCTAATCACTATTCCTATATTACTATCGTTTGTAATTACCGTTGTTCCATTAGGATATGCAGCTACGCAATCATAAAATACTTTAACCACATTACTATCTAGCCAAGTTCCACTTAAACTCATAATATATTCAAAAGCATGATGAACTTTTGCCTTTTGCGTATGAAAACCATAGATTTTTTTATCAAATACATTACAGACAGAGACAATTTTACTACCAATCTTGATTCTATCTCCATTAATTCCAAATGGATAACCTGTCCCATCAATTCTTTCATGATGATATAATATAATATCTTTTGACACACTTGTCAACCAAGTCTCGTCTTTCAATGCCTCATATCCATATATTACATGCTTTTTTAATTCCTTTTTTTCATTATCAGTTAATTTTTTTCTGTCTTTCTGAGAAAAATCTTCTCCAACATATTGATATCCGATATCATGCAAGAGACTACCTATCGCAATTTCTCTTGCTTTAGGTTTGGATAACTTCATATTCAGTGCGAGAAATACAGATAGCGTACATACATTGATGCTATGGGCATATGTGTTTTTGCTATTATCCCTAATCCCAGATATATTATACATAACGTTTGGTTCTTCTAAAACATCAAGTATAATCTCTTCTGCAACACTAGATATTTCTTTTAATTCCTTTGTACCTATGTAAGAAAACCTCTCTATTATATTCTTAACTGTATGCTCACATTGAATCTTAATTCGTTCCTCAGATGAATTATCCACGAAAAGTCCTTGAGAATACTCATCTTCTATATATATTGAATCTACCCCTAGTTCTTTTAACTTTAATATATACTCCTTTTTTATACGTGTACCAGCAGACATTAATATCAAACCTGATTCACTTAGGATATCTCTTCCTAATGTTTCATTACCTTCAATATTTTCAATTTTTATTATTCTCATAGACGTTTCTAATTCATTATTTGTAACTACAATATTAGTTTCTTTATTATCTTTATTATCTTTATTAAAACTCATAATTTTCTCACCTTACTATTATATTGACATTATTTGCGATTAAATCATGTGAAACTTTGCTCTATTATAACATATACTTTTATCCTTTTATATATTTATTTATGATTATATATTACTATATAATCTTGTCATAAAAATAACAATCTATTGTCCGTTTTGCACGTTTACATAAATCTTTTTTCTCACTTATACTCCACTTGTTTATTATGTACATATTCTTGAAGATTTTATATTGTTTTTGTATGTGTCTTTGTTAATATTTTTGCAAATTATCTTTGACAAATTACTAATATGATGTTATATTGAAATTGTACCAAGCAATATTAATGAATGTTAAATTTTTAACACTATAAACTTTTATTAAATAATATCTATTAGGAGGATATGTATATGGCAGAGAAAAAACAACCCACTCCCCAAGAACATGTAGATCACTTAGTTAAAAAAGCACAGGTTGCTTTACAGGAATTTTTAAAACTAGATCAAGAAGCAATAGACAATATCGTTCATGAAATGACACTTGCAGGTTTGTCTAAACAACAAAAACTTGCTAAAATGGCAGTTGAAGAAACTGGAAAAGGTGTATATGAAGATAAAATTACAAAAAATGTGTTTGCAACAGAATATATTTGGCACTCTATTAAGTATCAAAAAACTGTAGGTATTATTGAAGATAATGATGAAGAAGATTATATGCTTGTAGCTGAACCAATTGGAATAGTAGCTGGTGTAACTCCTGTTACTAACCCTACTTCAACAACTATGTTTAAGAGTATCTCTTGTATTAAAACACGTAACCCAATTATTTTTGGTTTTCATCCTAATGCTCAAAAGTGTTCTGTTGAAGCAGCAAAAACATTGTATGATGCAGCTATAAAAGCTGGTGCTCCAAAAGATTGTATTCAGTGGATTGAATTTCCATCTATTGATGCTACATCCATTTTAATGAATCATCCACAGGTATCTTGTATTCTAGCAACTGGTGGACCAGGAATGGTAAAGGCTGCTTATTCTTCAGGAAAACCTGCACTTGGTGTAGGACCTGGTAATGTACCATGCTTTATTGAAAAGACTGCTGTTTTAAAAAGAGCTGTAAACGATTTAGTTCTATCTAAATCTTTCGATTATGGTATGATCTGTGCTTCTGAACAAGCTGCAATTATTGAAGCTCCTGTATACGATGAAACTGTTGAACTAATGAAAAAAGCAGGTTGCTACTTTGCTACAAAAGATGAGAACCAGTTGTGATTAACCTTGAAAAAGGCTCAGTTAATCCTGCTGTTGTGGGTAAATCTCCTGCAACCATAGCTAGAATGGCTGGTATTAATATACCTGAAGATACAAAAGTATTATGTACTGAATTAGAAGGAGTAGGTGCAAAATATCCTCTTTCAATTGAAAAACTATCACCTGTTTTAGCGGTTGTAAAAGCTAAAGATGTTCAAAATGGATTAAACCTTTGTGAGGAAATGTTGAAAAACGGTGGAATGGGTCACTCATCTGTTCTTCACTCAACAGATGAATCTGTTATCAGTGCATTTTCTGATAGAATGAAAACTGGAAGAATTATTGTTAACTCCCCATCAACTCACGGTGCTATTGGTGACTTATATAATACTAATATGCCTTCTCTTACTCTAGGATGTGGTTCCTATGGTGGTAACTCTACAACACATAATGTTTCTGCTGTAGATTTGGTTAACGTAAAACGTGTAGCTAAAAGGAGAAATAATATGCAATGGTTTAAGATTCCAAATAAAATTTATTTTGAGTCAGGTTCTACAGCATACTTATCTAAGATGCCTGATATATCAAAAGCATTTATTGTAACTGATCCTTCAATGACTGAATTAGGTTATGTAGATAAAATTCTATATCAATTAAGAAAACGTGAAGATTACGTTCATTGTGAAATATTTAATCAAGTTGAACCAGATCCATCTCTCGAGACTATAATGAGGGGTGTGGAATCAATGAATAAGTTCCAACCTGATGTTATAATTGCTTTAGGTGGTGGCTCTGCTATTGATGCAGCAAAAGGTATGTGGCTCTTCTATGAACATCCAGAAGCTGACTTTAAAAATATGTCACTTAAATTCATGGATATCAGAAAAAGAACTTACAAGTTCCCTACACTTGGCAAGAAATCAAAAATGGTTGCAATTCCTACTACATCTGGAACAGGTTCCGAAGTTACATCTTTTGCAATTATTTCAGACAAGAAAGAAAATAAAAAATATCCACTTGCTGATTATGAACTAACACCAGATGTTGCTATTATTGACCCAGACTTCGTTATGTCTGTACCTAAGAAATCTACTGCTTGGACTGGATTAGATGTTCTAACACATGCATTTGAAGCATATGTATCTGTTTTAGCTTCCGATTATACTGATGCACTAGCAATACATGCGATTGAGATGGTATTCACTTACTTAAAGAGATCTTATACACATGGTGCCAAAGATCCAGTTGCAAGAGAAAAGATGCATAACGCTTCAACAATGGCAGGTATGGCATTTACCAATGCTTTCTTGGGAATTAATCACTCTATTGCACATAAATTAGGTGGAGAATTCCATATCCCACACGGATGTGCTAATGCAATATTATTGCCTCATGTAATTCGTTATAATGGTGTTGCTTGCCCAACTAGATTTACTGCTTGGCCAAAATATGAAAGTTATATTGTAGGAGATAAGATCTTCACTCTTATGAAGAAATTAGGATTTAATCCAAAGAACAATGATGATGCAGTGGA
>CAZAKD010000061.1:0-8394 GCA_964485435.1 uncultured Lachnospiraceae bacterium | reverse complement strand
ATTAATAGAAAAGAGCTCTCAGATTACAATATTTTTAAATAACAAAATAGATAATATTGTTAGCGCACCGTCGCTTTTTGGTTTGGCTGTAAGAACAGACAGGACTATTTGTTATTCTGTGTAAGATTTTGTGGTATACTGTTTGTAGATAAAATATAATAATTTTGGAGGATACCAAATGAATTACCAGATTTTTAGCGATTCATCCTGTGATACCCCACCTGAGTTACTAGCGCAACATGGTATCACACTTGTACCTTTTTATGTTTCATTTGATCAAGAACATTATTTTAGAGAAAATATAGATATATCTAATCAAGAGTTCTATGATAAACTTGTTAGTGAAAAAATATTCCCGAAGACATCACTTCCATCAGTGGATAATTACATAAAACACTTTGAAGCTGCTATTAAAGAGAATAAAGATATTTTATGTCTTTGCCTATCACATAGATTTAGTGGATCATATCAATCTGCTGTGAATGCCAAAAACATATTATTAGAGCAATACCCTGATGCTTCTATTAATATTGTTAATTCAATTCTAGCAACCGCAGGACAAGGGCTTTTGTTATTACAAGCAGCATATATGAAGGAAGCTGGATATAGCCTTAAAGAAAACTGTGAAAAGATTGAGGAATTAAAAGAAACTGGAAGAATTATGTTTACTGTGGACACACTTGAATATCTTGCCAAGGGTGGACGAATTGGTAAAGCTACTTCTTTAGCAGGTAATATGTTGAATCTAAAGCCTCTAATTATCTTAAAGGATGGAGAATTAATCCCATATTCAAATGTTCGTGGTAGAAAAAAGGCATTGGAAAAGATTTTAGCTATGGTGGAAGATTTTTTTATAGAAAATAATAAAAAATATGAAGATTATGATTTTTGTATTGCAAGTGCAATATGTCCTGAAGATGCTCTTATTATTAAAGATAAAGTTGAAGCTCTGACTGGTCAATCAATAGTCTATCCTATATTCCAAATTGGTGTAACAATTGGTACCAATACTGGCCCAGGAGCAATTGGAATATGTTTTATTCAAAAATATAAGGCATAAAAATATGGTCTGTCTCATTTTTAGTTAATCCAACTACTTGAGACAGACCATTTCTATGTTTTTTATTTATGAAGTGGATATTGATCCGTTAAGCCTTTGACTAACGCTATAGCTTTCTCTCTATTGCCTTCACCATCTTTTAATAACATTACAATAGCTTCTGCTATAACATCCATGTCTTTTACTTTCATTCCTCTTGAAGTTATCGCCGCTGTTCCAAGCCTAATACCACTTGTAACAAAAGGTGATGCAGGATCATTTGGAATTGTGTTCTTATTACATGTAATATTAGCTAATTCTAAAAGGCTCTCTGCTTCTTTACCTGTAACTCCTGTCTTTGTAAGGTCGACTAACATGAGATGATTATCTGTACCACCTGATACAATATCAACCCCTCTATCCATTAATCCTTTCGCAAGAGCTTGGGCATTCTCAACAACATCTTCAGCATATTGCTTAAAGCTTGGATCTAGGGCTTCTTTAAAGCATACTGCTTTTGCTGCTATTACATGCATCAAAGGTCCACCTTGGATTCCTGGGAAGATTGACTTGTTTAACTTATGTTCTGTAGCAAACTCTTCACTAGATAGAATCATTCCACCTCTTGGTCCTCTAAGAGTCTTATGAGTGGTTGTTGTAGTTACATGAGCATAAGGAATTGGACTCTCATGCTGTCCTCCCGCAACAAGACCTGCAATATGAGCCATATCAACCATAAGGTAAGCACCTACTTCATCTGCTATCTCTCGGAATAACTTAAAATCAATCTTTCTAGCATAAGCACTCGCTCCTGCTATAATCATCTTAGGTTTACATTCATGAGCGATTCTTCTAACTGCATCATAGTCAATATAACCATTGTCATCTACCCCATAAGGTACAATATTATAATAGCTACCTGACATATTCACAGGACTTCCATGAGTTAAGTGACCACCATGTGCTAAGTTCATACCCATAACAGTCTCACCAGGTTTAATAAGCGCAAAATATACTGCCATATTAGCTTGAGCTCCTGAATGAGGTTGTACATTGGCATAAGTACAATTATATAGTTTTTTGGCTCTTTCTATGGCAAGATTCTCTACAACATCTACATATTCACATCCACCATAATATCTCTTTCCTGGATATCCTTCCGCATACTTATTGGTAAGAGGACTCCCCATAGTTGTCATAACTGCTTTGCTTACAAAGTTCTCAGATGCAATTAACTCTATATGATCTTCTTGTCTTTGTATCTCATCCTTCATTGCATCAGCAATCTCCGGATCATATTTCAATACTTCATCAAATGCGTACATACCATTACCTCCATCAATTGGTTTCACTTAATAGTTTTATCGTCATTGTAACACAAATAAAAGGATGAAAACATAACTTTTCACATATACTGCACTTTGATTCATTAGAAATAATAATATTACTTATAATACAATTGATAGAGCTTGTTCCTTAATCGCATCAACATTGGTTTCTCTAACTTTCTTTCTCAATGGAAGAATAAAGGACGGAGATACAGATAATTCATCAATTCCCATACTTAAGAAGGTCTCAGTCAAAGATATATCTGCTGCAAGTTCTCCACAGATTCCCATCCATATACCATTGGCATGGGCATTATCTGCTACCATCTTAATCATACGTAGAACGCCTCTATGGTGAGAGTCATATATCTTATCTAATTTTGGATTCTGACGATCTATTGCAAGAGTATATTGAGTTAGGTCATTTGTTCCAATACTGAAAAAGTCAACTTCTTTCGCTAGGATATCACTTATCATTGCAGCAGCAGGTGTTTCAATCATAATACCCATCTCAACATCTTTATACGGAATATCTTGTTGCTTTAATTCTGCTTTCACTTCTTTCACAATCTCTTTGATATCTAGTACTTCTTGTAAAGAGATTATCATTGGGAACATAATAGAGATAGTTCCATACGCAGAAGCACGAAGTAGTGCACGGAGTTGTGTTTTAAATATGTCTGTGCGATCCAAACAGATTCTAATAGCTCTATAACCAAGCGCTGGATTCTCTTCCTTGTCCATATTAAAGTAATCTACTTGCTTATCTGCACCAATATCTAAAGTACGTATAATTACCTTTTTACCGGCCATATTTTCAGCTACTGTTTTATATACAAGAAATTGTTCTTCTTCTGTTGGGTAATCATTTTTTTCAAGATATAGGAATTCAGAACGGAATAAACCGATTCCACCTGCATCATTTTTTAATACGCTAGCAACATCCTTAGCATTACCGATATTAGCATATATCTTAATCTTTTTACCATCTAAAGTAACATTTTCTTTCCCCTTAAATTCTTGAAGTAGAAGCTTCTTCGTAAGCTCTTCTTCTTGTTTCTTCTTCATCATAGCAAGCGTTTCTTCATCAGGATCTATATATATTGTTCCAGTAAATCCGTCTACGATTGCATATCTTCCATCATATTCATCTTTTAATTCAATATCTACAGTGATTAAGGCAGGAATATTCATAGTTCTTGCAAGAATTGCAGTATGAGAATTCGTGGAACCAAGCTGAGTTACGAAAGATAATACCTTGTCCTTATCTAATTGAACTGTTTCACTCGGAGCCAAATCATCTGCTATAATAATAACTGGTTCATCTGTTACGATTGCACGATCAGTACCGCCAGTTAGAATTGTTATGATTCTTTCAGATATATCTTTTATATCTGCTGCTCTTTCTCTCATATAGGCATCATCCATAGCAGAAAATATTGCTACAAAGTTATCAGCAGTCGTCCCAATAGCATATTCTGCATTCACACCTTGGCTACGAATAATATTGTGGACTGAATCTATATAATCCTCATCTTCAAGCATCATCTGATGAACTTCAAATATCGCTGCATTGGCTTCCCCAACCTCTGTAAGCGCCTTATTATAAAGTTCTTTTAATTGACTGATTGCTTTTACCTTTGCATCTTGAAAACGAGTAATTTCTGCTTCTGTATCTTCTACCCTATTTCTCTTAATTTGATTTTGTTTTCTTTTATAGAGGGATATCTTACCTATTGCTATTCCCCCAAATACCCCTTTTCCTTTAAATAATTCCATGTGTAACTCCTTTCATAACTCTATCCTCTTTTTATTGTAAAATCATGCTTTTAACTGAGTTAATCTTACTATAATCTCATATCTACGTCAAGGAACATAAATTTACTTATTATGTCTGTCAAGCTTGTATTTTGCTTACTTGCTTCTTCTTATAATATCTTTTAATTCTTCTACATTAAAACTATAATGGGTATTACAGAAATGACAGTTCACCTCAATTGGTTTTCCCTCATTAATCATCTCTTGTATCTCTTTTCTTCCAATACTAATAATAGCCTTTTCAACTCTTTTTTTAGAACAATTACAATCATACTGTGTTGATATGGTATCTAATATCTTTAGCCCTAGATCACCCAATACATATTCAAGTATCATCTCAGGTGTATTACCGGCGTCTAAAAGGCTGGTTATGGAATCAATCTCACCAATCTTTTTCTCTAATTTTTCAATCACTTCTTCATCTGTAAAAGGCATCAACTGAATAATAAATCCACCTGCTTGCTTCACAGTATTATCCTTATTCATTAATACACCAAGGGCAACTGTAGATGGTACTTGTTCAGAAGTAGCAAAATAATATGTTAAGTCCTCTGCAATCTCTCCAGATACTAGATGCGTCTGCCCTGTGTATGGCTCTTTTAAGCCCATATCTTTAATCACACTAAGTACACCAAGGTCTAAAGCTTTACCTACATCTAATTTACCTAATTCACTTGGAGGTAACATTACATCAGGATTGTATACATATCCCTTTACATTTGCTTTAGAATCTGCTGTTACTGTTAGGCCACCTATAGGTCCACTACATTTTATCTGAAGGGTTAGAATATCTTTATCACCTTTCATCATGCTTCCCATTATGCTTCCTGCCGTTAATAATCTTCCAAGTGCTGCAGTAGCTACTGGACTAGTGTTGTGAACACTTCTTGCATGTTCTACCATTTCCTTTGTTGTAGCAGCAAACGCTCTAATCTGATGATTAGCTGCAGTTGCTCTCACAATATAATCTGCCATATATTCTCCTTTATCTGACTATTCAATGTATTTTTTGTTTTCTTGTCTTCCCTCACGGGCTATAATATATATTCTTTCACTATCTTGCCTTGGGGGATTATGTGTAAATGCATCATAAGCAGTAATATACTCCATTCCCGCTTTCTTAATTACATCTATCACAGTGTCTAATGAATATGCTTTTTGATAATGTGTTTCATCAAAGCGTAAAAATTTATTGTACTTACTTGACTCATCCTCTTTGTCTTTGACATAGATTGTTAAGTCATATTCGTTCATCATCTCATCTTCATAATAATAATTATCCCATATAAAGCTACAGTCTTCTCTATTTTCAGCGATTGTATTATCGGCCAATATTGTTCTATATTTATATTCTGTATTCAGGTCAAAAATAAAGATTCCTCCAGGATCCAAATAGTTATTCACCAATTGAAATACTTGCAATAGTTCTTCTTCTGAAACAATATAATTTATACTATCACAGATACTAACCACTGCTGAGACTGTTCCATAGAGTTCAAATTCTCGCATATCTTGAAGTAAATACAAGATGTCTTCCTTATTCTCATTATAACTTTCTTTCTCTATAGCAATTGAAAGCATCTCTTCTGAATTATCTATGCCAATCATGTTATAGCCTTTATCAACTAACTGTCTTGTAATATTGCCTGTTCCACATCCTAGATCAGCAATTAATCCATCTGTCACGTTATATTCTTCCAATAATTCGACCAGATATTCACTCCAGCTATCATAGGGGATGTTATCCATAAAAGCATCATATACTTGTGCAAATCCTGTGTATGATTCCATATTCATTATACCTTTCTTTTGTCACTTCTGCTCATTTTAACAAGTTTTAGTTTGTTCGTCAATCAAGCTGATCTCTTTTTCTAGTCCAAAGGAATATATAACCTTTTCCTTTACTCTTTTATTTAACATTTGTTCAATTGCTTTTTGATAATAATCCAATTGTACTTTATATCGATTCACAAGGAAGCTATCATTTTCTCCCTCTGGAATATAATCTGTCTTATAATCAAGGAGTACAATACCATCCTCATCTTCAAAATATACGTCAATAATACCTTGAATTAACACTAATTCTTCTGTATTCACTAACTCATTGATTGTATTTGCCGGAACACCTAAAACAAATTGCTGCTCTTTCTTTAGTTTTCCTTTTTCAATAGCAACTCTCATGCGCTTAGCTATATCTGATTGGATAAACTTCTCCAATTTGGGAATGGATATTCCATTCGCTTCTTCTGAGCCAATCATATGTTCAGCCACGAGCCGTTCCATCTCAACTATAATATCTTCCTTGGTGTGTACATGAAGAAGATTCATACACTCAAGTACTTTATGATAAAGCGTACCTCTATCTGAGGATTTCATTGGCTTCTCTTTACAAATAAATTTTGGAATTATGGAATCTTCCTTGGTGATGCTTGGAATAGCACTTTCTTGCTCATACTCTTCCATTTGTCCAAGTTTCTTTAATTCAGAGACAGTCATTTTTGCAGGTATTTTTACTGAAGCTACATAAGGGTATTCATAATTTAATCGCTTCTCTATCTCATCACGGATATTCTGATCATACACCTTCTCACTATCCCATTGTAGTAGTTCCGTTTTATCAAACCTCTTCTTAATCTGATTACTCACTTCTACCATACTTAATTCAGAAGTGTTGATTATCCTTACTTCCCATGGAACATTCTTGTTGTGTAAAGGGTTATCAAAATCTACAGTAAATTCATAGTCCTCAAGTACAGTATCAAAAGATTGGTGCCTTATTAAGCTTGGAATAACCCAGTCTAAGAAAGAATTTGCTGACGTAAGAGTTTGAAAACTATGAGGAATCTTTGTCTGATAGTTAATGTCTTTCCATTTCTCTAGGCTTTTCTTTAACGACCTTACTGATCCCGTTAAGATCAACTTCTCTTTCGCCCTTGTTAATGCAACATATAATACCCTAAGTTCTTCTCCTAGATTCTCTAGGACAGTCTGCCTCTGGATTAACTTTTTAATTAATGTAGGAGACTTCATTCTTAATGTATAATCGATATAATCAGGACCCAATCCAAGATCGGGATGAATCACTATCTTACTTCTTGCATCTGAGAGATTAAATTGCTTACCTAATCCAGCTACATATACAACTGGAAATTCTAGCCCCTTACTCTTGTGGATACTCATAATTCTTACACTATGATCTTCACCGTTGGAAACTGTTGCCTCCCCATAATCAATCTCATATTTGTGCAGTTTTTCAATATAACGATTAAATTGAAAGAGTCCAGTATAACTTGTAGATTCGAAACTAATTGCCTTTTGAATCAACATATCTACATTAGCAGTTCTTCTTTCTCCACCAGGCATTGCAGATATATAATTATAGTATCCAGTGTCATCTAATACATATTCTATAAATTGGTGTATTGGCGTATATGAAACCATATTTCTATAGTTCTCTAATTGAATTAAAAAATTACTTATCTTTATTTTTAATTCACTGTCAATTGGCAAATTCCTGCTATCATCATTGTCAGATTCCTCATTTGCATATAAAACAATACAGTCATAGATATCTAGATTCCTATATGTTGCTCTTATGATAGCTAACTCATTACTTGATAATCCTACAATAGGAGAATGGAGCACTGCAACTAAGGGAATATCCTGCCTCGGATTATCTACTATAGTTAATAGATTTAATATTGTTTTTATCTCTAATGTTTTGAAATAACCTGATTGGGTATCAGAATAAGCAGGTATTCCTTCAGACATTAGTGTATCTACAAATACATCCGACCAGCCTGTCATAGTACGTAATAATATTACAATGTCTTTATTGGTCGCTCTTCTATAAACCGTCTGATCATCCTTACTCTTTTCCTTATCCACTATCATCAGACCTGTATTAGGATCTGTTAATTCCTTGATACTCAATGCTATAGCTCTAGCTTCTAATTCCTTTTGAGTTAACTCGCCCATGCTATCATCATTCATATCATCATTTTCATCCTGATCGGCTATATCTCCCTCTATATCTATAAGAAGTAACTCACTGGATAAGGATATACCTTCTGTTTTTTCGTCATAGTCGGCACCTACGTATAAAGCCGCCTTTTCATCATATTCTATTCCACCTAATTTTTCTCTCATTATTTGTTCAAAGATAAAATTGATTGACTCTAATACAACCCTTCTACTTCGAAAGTTCTT
>CAZAKD010000060.1:5688-8429 GCA_964485435.1 uncultured Lachnospiraceae bacterium | reverse complement strand
TTCAGAAACATTTACTCAGGTCATCATTCCGTCCCTAGTATGTAAAAGGCCACACTTGCGTGGGCCAATCTATGTGAAAAGCAATTGCTTGGAATGTTACCCTTTCATTTTGGAATCAAAAATCCAGGATGCAACATAACTAAAGATTAATGCACTGGATATTCCTACAGCTGAAGCTGTAAAACCACCTTTGAATATCCCGATAATACCTTCTTTATCTATTGCTTCTTTCACCCCTTGGTAGAGAACATTTCCGAAACCTGTTAGCGGAACTGTAGCACCTGCTCCTGCATATTTTGCAAAAGGCTCATATAAACCAAGGGCTCCTAACAATCCTCCAAGACAAACTAGAATGACCATAATTCTTCCTGGAAGTAGTTTTGTTTTATCCATTAATATCTGTACTAGTGCACATATTAAACCACCAACGACAAAAGCTTTTATATATTCCATGTAATCACGCACCTTCCTTTGTCATATATTCAAACACAACTCCATGAGCTATACCAGGCACAGTCTTACCTTCATTAAAACTTACAGGAGATAATAAAGCTCCAGTTGGTACGAACAGAATTCTCTTCCATTCTTTACTTTTTAGTTTTGAGAAAAGATAACCAGCAAGTGTAACTCCACTACAAGCGCAACCACTTCCACCAGCATGAGTATCTTGAGTTTCTTTATCAAATATCTCTATTCCACAATCCATATGCTGTTTACTAATATCATAACCCTTTTCTTTCATAATATCCTTCAAAATATCACTTCCAACATATCCTAAATCTCCAGTAATGATTTTGTCATAATAATCTGGCTTTATATCAAAATCTTTTAGATTATAATAAATTACATCAGCGGCAGCTGGAGCCATACAAGCTCCCATATTCATTGAGTCTTTTATACCATAATCTGTTACTTTTCCTGTTGTTATTCCCTTTACAACAATATGAACAGATTCCTCATTCATAGGGCTGTCTTTACCCAAAATCACTGCTCCACTACCAGTCACTGTCCAAGATGCTGCTAAAGGTCTCTGATTTCCATAATCAAGTGGAAAGCGAAATTGTTTTTCTGCACTTGCAAAGTGACTAGATGCAATGGCTAAAGTATATTCTGCATATCCACCATCAATTATCATGGATGCCAAACTAATTGATTCTCCCATTGTAGAACATGCCCCATATAATCCAAACATAGGAATATCAAATTCTTTCACCCCAAAGCTAGTGGCTATCAATTGACCTAGCAGATCTCCTCCTAATAGATACCTAATCTGTTCTTTCTGAATCCCTGCCTTACGAATCGTTAGATTAACTGCCCGGGTCTGAAATTCACTTTCTGCTTCTTCCCAAGTATTCTTACCTAACAAGGGATCCTCTTCAATTACATCAAAATAATTTGCTAAGGGGCCTTCTCCTTCTTTTTTCCCTGTAATTGAAGCGTATCCTACTACATAGGGAGGATTATCAAATCTAATACTTTGCTTTCCCATCATTTTATTATTTATTTGGCTCATCTATATTATCTCCTTTTTACCATGAAGTTACATTACTTTTAAGATATAATATATTATTCCATATATCCATGAAGAAAAGATTCCATATAGTATTACAGGACCACAGATTGTGAATATTTTACAACCTATTCCAAATACTTGCCCCTCTTTTTTATATTCAATGGCAGGTGCCGCCACTGAGTTGGCAAATCCTGTAATTGGAACTACTGTGCCTGCACCACCATATTTTGCAATTTTATCGTATAGATTTAATCCAGTTGTTAATATACTTAAAAATACTAAAGTAATCGTAGTACATTCATTGGCTAAATCTTTATCTGCACCATAATATTTATATATTTGAATTAACACTTGACCAAGTGTACAGATCAAACCTCCAATCCAAAAAGCATTCAATATATTAATCCACATATTATGCTTTGGTGTTACATTTTCAACGTATGCATTATACTTCTCATCTCTAATCTTTTGATCCTTCTCCTTAATTACTTCTTTTATGGATGGATTTGGATTTTTATTCTTTGATTGACTCATCCTAGAGCTCCTTTCTTCTTATCTTTTTAGATATAATTGTATAAAACTTCCTACTCCTTTTCCCAGCGCGAGAGCTAATACTATATAAGGAATTCCTCTTTTTAAATTAATCCTTCTTGAAAATATAGGAATAGTATCTAGAACTTCTGCAAGTGCAATAGATAAGCATCCTACAAATATTCCAGAAAACAAACCATAAGTTATAATTCCAAATAAGTGTAAAGGAATGAAAATCTGAAATATATATATTAAGTTTCCAATTGTGCCACCTAAAGTAAAACAATCTTCATACAGATTAATATACTTTGCAGTATTTGTTCGAGAGGCCAACCTTGTAACAAGTCCAATCATTGTAATAAAAGCGAAAACTGCACCAGAGATTGCCACACCACTGGATAACCCGATTAACCCAAGTAATATATACTTAATCAATATCAATTGTTTCTCCCTCTCTGCTAGAATTCTCAATGATTGTTTTATTTACATCTGATTCATATAGCCGCATCTCTATCTGAATTGGTGTTGGGTCTTTCTTGACTTTTAATTTTGAGAAATGATTAAAAAACACAATCATACCAATTGGCAATCCAATAGAATAGGCAATTTCAAGAATACTTCCTCCTGCTTTTGAATCACCCATTATTAATAGATAAGTTAGGTCGAATACTTCCTCAACACTTACATCCGTATTAAA
>CAZAKD010000060.1:0-5588 GCA_964485435.1 uncultured Lachnospiraceae bacterium | reverse complement strand
TTTTTTGGCCTTTTTATATTCAATTACAAAATCATTTTCTCCAAGATTAATTATGTTGGTATCTGGATATGTTTCGCAGATTAGCTCAATAATCTTTAATATGGAATATACATATGTTTTTTCATCTTCTTTTCCTATATGATCCAAAGGAAGTTCTTTAATTTTCTCCACTCTTCTTGTGTCACTGCCATAAAACTTTCCAATATCTAAAAGTTTTATATTAGGATGACTTACTACAATATTTTGAGGAATCTTCATATATATAGTCTTTTCATTCATATGAGATACATATCCTCCATAGATTGGATGCCCTTTCTCACAAAAGTTCCATCATATACTTGTTTTGCGTCATCTCGAAATACAAAAAAATAGAGAATTGTAACAATTATTATAAGGATAAGCACTCCTGTCATGTAGGTACTTTTTGATCTAATATTCATAAAATCACCTCAATTTGAAAAAGAACATTCTTTAGTCAATTACTAAAGAATGTTCTTAATTTATAGTACTATTGTTTGATAATTTTGCGAAATTATTCAAATTATAATTTTTATCCTAATTTATCCTTCATGATTTTAAGAATTTTTTTCTCTAATCGTGATACTTGTACTTGAGATATTCCCATTTCTTTTGCAATATCTGTCTGAGTTTTTTCCATATAATATCTTAAACGAATTATTTTTTGATCTTTTGGATCTAAAGATTCAATAATCTCATTTAAAGCAAATCGATTTATCATCTCTTCACTTTCATCTTTGGTTTGTTCTAATTTATCTATGAGATAGATAGCATTACCTTCTCCATGATATATGGTTTTATAAAGGGATTCTACTTCTGCGTTGGATTCTAATGCCAATGCTATGTCCTCTACTTCTACCTCTATCTCTTTGCTTATCTCCTCTATCGTTGGATCACGGCCCAATTCTTTTCCAAGGATATCTCTAGTAATTCTAACTTTTCCTGCAATCTCCTTCAGTGAACGACTTACTTTTATCATTCCGTCATCCCTTAAGAATCTTTTTATTTCACCTGTTATCATTGGTACTGCATAGGTAGAGAACCTCACATTAAATGAGGTGTCAAATTTGTCAATAGCTTTCATAAGCCCTATGGTTCCAATCTGAAATAAATCTTCCAATTCTTGTCCCCTGTTCGTAAATCTTCTGACTATACTCCATACCAGACCAAGGTTCTCCGTGACAATTTGATCTCTTGCCTCTTTATCTCCTTGTGACGCAAGCTTAATTAATTCTAGTGTATCCATATCATCACAACCTTTATCACAATTTGCTATTTGGACTTAGAATCTTCTTATTCATCTTAACTGTGGTCCCTTTTCCTTTATAGGATATTACCTCAATATCATCCATAAATGCTTCCATAAATGCAAATCCCATTCCTGATCTTTCAAGCTCAGGTTTTGTAGTATATAATGGTTCCATTGCCTTAGGAATATCCTCTATTCCTTTACCGGTATCTGATATCTCAATGTATACTGTGTGGTCTTCTATTCTACATGTTAAGCGAATCTTACCATTCTCGCCTTCATATCCATGAATGATACAGTTGGTAACTGCTTCTGATACTGCTGTTTTTATATCTGATAACTCTTCTAGAGTTGGGTCTAAACTTGCGATAAATGCTGTAATTACTACACGTGCAAAACTCTCATTACGAGAGATGCTTTCAAATTCTAATGTCATTTCATTTGAGTATTCCATATTATCCTCCTTTTATATACTTACATTGACTTTAGAGCTGATTGAATTGAATCATATTTATGAATAATTTTGTACAATCCTGATAGGCGAAATATTCTATCAACTACTGGATTAATATTTGTGACTGATACTTTTCCCCCAGTAAAAATCACTTTTTTATATCTTCCCATAATTACACCTATTCCAGAACTATCCATAAACCCAGAATGTTCAAAGTCAAATATAATATGTTTCACATTCTCACGGTCAATCATTTTATCTGCTTTGTCTCTCAGATATATTGCGTGATGGTGATCCAATTCTTGTTTGAGTCGAATAACTAAGCATCTTTCAACTACTTCAAATTCTGCAAATTCATTTGAATTATTGTTCTTGTTTTTGTTGTCCATATTATCCCTTCTTCTTACTTTATTTTACATGCTAGCTGTATAAAAAAAGATGTTTGCAGGATCTACTAATGATAGTACATCCTGTTCATCCTCTATTATTGATTCAGTTCCGCTAAGCGGCTTTTTGCTTCATTTGCTCTCTTTGTATCTGGGAAGTCACGGACTACACGGTTATAATACTCTCCTGCCTTTTCGCTTTCACCTAATCTATGATATGCTCGTCCAATAAAGTAGATCGCGTTTACGTTAGATTCATCCATAGCAACTGCATCTTCAAGTGTCTTAATAGACTCTTCATACTTACCTGCAGAATATTCTTGATGTCCAGTATTATATAATTTAGTAGATGTTTGCTCAAATGTATCTTCTTTAATTAAATTATATATATCTAGTGCAATACCACTCTCTATCTTGTCTGTCTTCCCATCCACAAGTATCCTAGCTGCACCTTCTTTATCATCTTGAATATATAATCCGACCGCTTCAAATAGAACATCATATTGGGCAACATCATATTCCCCTTTGCCATATTCCTCTAAACTCTTATTAAGAGTATCTATTTGGGCTTGTAGCGCTTGCTTGTCCCCTTCTAAAGTAGCAATCGTTGCAGTTTGAACTGACAGCTCTTCGCTATAATCAACCTTCTCGGTATTATATTGAGCTACAAGATTTTTTTTCATTGTTGGAACAAATAATATATAAAATGTAGCAAATCCAATGGCAATACCTAATATTAGATTAATGAATACAAATACATTAGGTTTATCTTCTTTATAGGAAGACACAGGTGTTATCTGTGAAAGTTCATTTAATACTGGATTATCTTTCTTATTACCAATGGACTCTACTGCTTTCCCTTGTCCAGTTATTTCTTGAAGATAACGTAAGCAAGTAGTATTATTCACATCAATCGCACTAATCTTTTGAAGTGTCTTCTTTGCTTTCTCTTTATCATTATTTTTCATATATAATAGAGCAAGCAATTGATAAGCTCGTATAAAATGAGGGTTTAAGCTAGTTACTTTTTTTAGTTGAATGATTGCTAAATCTTCACTTCCTTGCTTTGCTGATGCAAGGGCTATATTATATTTCTTAATTGCTTGATTAATCAAATCCAGCTTTGTTAAATTAGTTTGTACCGTTTTTAGATAATAGTCTGCCTGATTGTCTTCTCCTTGAAAATGCTTACTAAGAACCCATTCACTTATGGCATCTACAACTTCACCCATCTCATAATATATTAAACCCAATAGATTTCTTGAGTCTATATTCTTTTTATTCATTTTTAAACTCTTTTTTAAGTCATTCATAGCTCCCGTTAAATCACGAACTTTAGCTTTTGCTAATCCTTCATTGTATAACGCATTAGAAGCTCTTATAATTTTTCTAAATAAAACTACTTCCTCTCCGCAGCGATCACATTTGTTTTTGTTCACTGCTAAAGGAACACCACAATTTGGACAATTCATTTTCCCCACCTAACCATTCCTTATTTATTCTTTAGCTCTTTTAACATGTCCTTTAAGATGTCGGTTACATCTGGCAGATCATTATTATATATGGTTTCTTCTGCTTGTTCTACTTCTAGGCTGGGTTGATATTTTGCTAATTCTTCTTCAAAATTAATCATTATAATCCTCCTCATTATAGTAATTCATGAATATTTCGATGTTATCTTTAAGTACATAATACCTATATCACTAGCAAAAATCAATAGCTTTTATAAAATTGTCATAAATATTCCAGTCCCTTCCTATTATA
This sequence comes from uncultured Lachnospiraceae bacterium, assembly GCA_964485435.1. Taxonomy (GTDB): domain Bacteria; phylum Bacillota; class Clostridia; order Lachnospirales; family Lachnospiraceae; genus CAZAKD01. The sequence continues at coordinate 1,717 of CAZAKD010000060.1, read as the reverse complement.
ATAGTTTGGATTAATTATGCAACAATTAAAAGTCGCAATTATCGACAATTGCGACTTTCTATAATAACTATTTAGTTTTGAAATATTCTAATCTCTCAGTAATTTGTTCCATCATGTTCTCATACTTTGCAAGTTTTTCTTTTTCTTCTTCTATCTTGCTCGCTGGCGCTTTATTCACAAAATTAGGATTGCTTAACATTCCATTAACTCGTTTTAATTCTCCAACCAATTTGCCTTTTTCCTTTTCAAGTCTTTCTACTTCTTTCTCGATGTCTACTAACTCAGAAAACGGCATGAAGATTGTTGCCCCAGGAATCATAGTTGAAACAGCATCAGAGTCAATTCCTGTTTTATCATTTTGGATAATAACTTCACTTGCATATCCAAGAGTAGCAAAGAATGCTTTACTATTATAAAAGACATCGCGAATCTTCTCATTATCGGATACTAGAATAACAGTCGCCTTTTTACTTGGTGGAACATTCATCTCGCTACGAACATTACGAATTCCCTTTACAGCTGCTTTTATCATCTCTACAGCATCTTCTTCATCACTAAAATTATACTCTTCTTTATATTCTGGCCACTTTGCAATCATAATTGATTCTTCTTTGTTTTCTAAAGTACAGAATATCTCTTCTGTTATAAATGGCATATAAGGATGTAGTAATTTCAATGAATCTACTAATACAGTTTTTAAGGTCCAAAGAGCCGCTGCCTTTGTTTCGTCTTCTTCATTGTATAGTCTAGGTTTTACCATCTCAATATACCAATCACAGAATTCTTCCCATATAAAATCATATATCTTCTGAACAGCAATTCCTAATTCATACCTTTCCATGTTTTCTGTTACATCTTTATTCAATGTATTCACTTTAGAAAGAATCCATCTATCAGCTCCTGTCAAGGCTTCAATAGACACATGTTCATAGTCCTTGGCCTTTTCGAGATTCATCATAATAAATCTTGATGCATTCCATACCTTATTGGCAAAGTTTCTACTTGCTTCAACTCTTTCAATATAGAATCTCATATCATTACCAGGTGCATTACCAGTAATTAAAGTAAGTCTCAATGCATCTGCACCGTATTGATCAATAATCTCAAGTGGATCAATTCCATTCCCCAAGGACTTACTCATCTTCCTTCCTTGAGAATCTCGAACCAAACCATGAATCAGAACTTTCTCAAATGGTGACTTTCCTGTATGCTCATAACCTGAGAATACCATTCGTACTACCCAGAAGAATATGATGTCATAACCAGTAACAAGTACATTCGTTGGATAGAAGTAATCTACATCTTCTGTCTTATCTGGCCAACCAAGAGTAGAGAATGGCCATAGAGCTGAACTAAACCAAGTATCAAGTGTATCTTCATCTTGTGTTAGGTGATTATGACCACATTTTGGACAAGCCTCAGGCTTTTCTTTAGATACTACAATTTCTTCACATTTTTCACAATAATACGCTGGAATTCTATGTCCCCACCATAATTGTCTTGAGATACACCAATCTCTAATATTTTCCAACCAGTGAAGGTAAGTTTTATCAAAATGTTCTGGTACAAATTCAAGTTCACCATTCTTTATTGCTTCAATTGCAGGCTTGGCAAGTTCCTCCATCTTCACAAACCATTGTTGCTTAATCAAAGGTTCAACTGTTGTCTTACACCTATCATGTGTACCTACATTATGTGAATGTGGTACTACTTTAAC
>CAZAKD010000059.1:0-8447 GCA_964485435.1 uncultured Lachnospiraceae bacterium | reverse complement strand
GATAATTGGAATTGTTGCTCTTTTTTAGTTGCTTGAATATTAATATAGGTTGCTTAATAATGGTAAAGTTATCTTGTAATTATAATTATCTTGTGAAGTTATAGAGGAAATTACGGCCTTTAGATAGCATTTTTATGAGATAGAAAATATCTGTTAATTTTAGATATAGGTGGTATTAAAATATGGAATGTTAACTTAAGCAGCTTCCGCCACCCTTGACAGCACACAAAAGAAATCAAGTACTCCCCAGTAACCAGGAACAGTGAGCCGATTAAATAGTTCTGAAAAGGAGTTTTTGCTCTCGTCGGCACTTAGGCTCTGTCTTTTAGAGCCTTACGTACCGCTACGAAGAGCAACTAAGCGAAAACGTCTCCTATTTCAGAACTATTTAATCGGCTCACTGTTCCGTCACTAGGACAAGTTCCGTCACTAGGATAATTTATAAAAAATACAGTTGATTTATAGAATAATATCTAGTATATTATGTATAGGCACTGACAGGGAGGAAGCAATGATGCAAGATGTAGTGAAGATTGCAGTAGATGCAATGGGTGGAGACAATGCACCAAATCAGATTGTTAAGGGCGCTATTGATGCGGTAAATGAACGAAAAGATATTAAAGTTTATCTTGTGGGGCAAGAAACTGTAATTGAAAGTGAACTTAGCAAATATACTTATTCCAAAGAACAGATTGAGATTGTGAATGCAACAGAGGTTATAACCAATGATGAAGCTCCTGTAATGGCAATCCGAAGAAAAAAGGACTCCTCCATTGTAGTTGCTATGAACATGGTAAAAAACCAACTTGCAGATGCCTTTGTATCAGCTGGAAGCTCAGGAGCAATACTTGCGGGTGGACAATTAATTGTTGGAAGGATTAAAGGAATTGAAAGGCCACCACTGGCACCTCTAATTCCAACGACAAAAGGAGTATCACTTTTAATTGACTGTGGTGCTAATGTAGATGCAAGACCATCCCATTTAGTGCAATTTGCCAAGATTGGTTCTATATACATGGAAAATGTATTAGGAATAAAGAACCCAAGAGTTGCCATTGTGAATATTGGGGCAGAAGAAGAAAAAGGGAATCAATTGGTAAAAGAAACTTTTCCTTTATTAAAGAACTGCATTGATATTAACTTTATTGGTAGTATTGAGGCAAGAGATATTCCCCATGGTGGAGCAGATGTAATTGTATGTGAAGCATTTGTAGGAAATGTAATCCTAAAGTTGTTTTAAGAGTAAAATGGGCGCCTTACTAATTAAGAAGGATTTAAAAGAAACTTTGAAGTCTTTCGATTCTTCCAAATATGGAGGAGCACCACTTCTGGGATTAAAGGGACTTGTAGTTAAAACTCATGGGAGTTCAAAAAGTACAGAAGTAAAGAATTCAATTATTCAATGTGTAAAGTTTAAGCAACAACGAATAAATGAAAAAATAAAAGAAAAGATTGTAATGAATGAAGAGTAAGAAAGGTGATTAATATGGAATTTGAGAAGTTACAAAAAATTATAGCTGAAGTACTGAATGTGGACAAAGACGAGATTTCTATGGATTCAACATTTGTAGATGATCTAGGTGCTGATTCACTTGATATTTTTCAAATCATTATGGGTATCGAAGAAGAGTTTGATATTGAGATAGCTAATGATGAGGCTGAGAATATTGTAACTGTAAGAGATGCTGTTGAACAAATTAAGAATGCTCTTAACTAAGTATAGTAAGGGTGTCTCAAATTTTTCTTGAGACACCTTTTTCATATATGATAGATGAATTGGGCTAAGTAAGGAGACTAATATGAGCCATATATCGGACAGAAATGAGTTTGAACAGTCCATAAATTATACATTTAATGATAAAAAATTGTTAAAACAAGCATTAATCCATAGCTCGTTTTCCAATGAACGAAAGATTAATAAGCTAGCCAATAATGAAAGGCTTGAATTTCTTGGAGATGCAGTTCTTGAAGTTGTTACTAGTGAATATATTTATTTCCAACATAAGGACATGAGCGAAGGTGATTTAACAAAGCTAAGAGCAAGTATTGTATGTGAACCTACTCTTTCTCTTTGTGCAAAAGAGATTCATCTTGGCAAGTATATTGCATTAGGTAAAGGAGAGGAACTAACAGGGGGTAGAAATAGGGACTCTATTCTTTCTGATGCGCTTGAAGCTGTAATTGGAGCGATTTACTTAGATGGTGGTTTTGCTAATGCAAAAGAGTTTATCAGTCGATTTATTTTATCAGATATTGATAATAAGAAGCTCTTTTTTGATAGCAAGACTATCTTACAAGAGATTATTCAGAGCAAATATAAAGAACCTCTATCCTATGTATTGCTCAGCGAAGAGGGACCTGACCATGATAAGAAATTTACAGTGGAAGTTAATGTGGCAGATAAAAAACTTGCTATTGGAGTTGGAAGAACGAAAAAGGCAGCAGAGCAAAGTGCTGCATATGAGGCCATCTTAAAATTAAAAGATTAGAATATATTATGATGAATATATATTCTTCTGGGAAAGGGTAAGAATAATATGTATTTAAAGAGTATAGAGATTCAAGGTTTTAAGTCGTTTGCCAATAAGATATTATTAGAGTTTCATGATGGAATAACTGGTATTGTAGGACCAAATGGAAGTGGTAAGAGTAATGTTGCAGATGCCGTGCGTTGGGTACTTGGAGAACAAAGTGCAAAGCAACTAAGAGGTAGTAAGATGGAAGATATTATATTTTCCGGAACAGAAACAAGAAAACCTCTTGGATTTGCATATGTTGCTATTACTTTGGATAATAAGGATCATAACTTGCCAATTGAATATGAACAAGTAACAGTAGCACGAAGAGTGTATCGTTCTGGGGAAAGTGAATATTTAATTAATGGTAATAGCTGCAGACTAAGAGATGTACAAGAATTATTTCTTGATACGGGTATTGGTAAAGAAGGTTATTCCATTATTGGACAAGGACAGATAGATAAGATTCTAAGCGGGAAACCTGAAGACCGTAGAGAATTATTTGATGAAGCTGTAGGAATAGTAAAGTATAAAAAAAGAAAAGCATTGGCTCAAAAGAATCTTGAAGAAGAAAAGCAAAATCTTTGTCGTATTAATGACATTCTTTCAGAAATAGAGAAACAGGTAACTCCATTAGAAGAACAGTCTGTGATTGCAAAGGATTATTTGAGACTAAAAGAAGAACTTAAGATTTACGATGTGAATATGTTTTTATTAGAATATGAAAGAATTCACAATCAGAATATTGAGATAACGAATAAACTAGAAGTTGTAAATGAAGACCTAGCAAATACTCAGAAGCAATATGCAAGTACGAAAGAGGAATATGAGCGATTAGAGATACAAATCGAGGACTATAATTCTAAATTAGAAGATGGTAAGACAAAATTAAATGAGGCTCAACTAAGAAAAGAAAAATTAGAGGGCTCCATTGAAGTGTCAAAAGAAAGAATACAAGCAATGCTGCAGAGTGAAGAGCATTATAAAGAAAGAAGTTCCACTCTTCATAATGAAAAACAAGCTAGAGAGAAAGAACATAAAGAATATGAAGTTGAGAAATCTCATATTGAAAGCTCCTTGTCAGAGTTGATTGAAAAACAATTAGAAGATTCTAATAAATTAAAAGAAGTTGTTGGGAAGATTGAAACAGGGGTTCGAGAAGTTGAGCAATATAAAAAGGATATCTTAGATTATATGAATCAGGATATTCAAGTTAAGACCAGTCTTGAGCGGTATGAAACCATTCTTGAACAGACAAATCTGAAAAAGATATCTTTAAATCAACAATTGCTTCAAAATAAAAGTGAAGAAGATTTATTAGAAAAGAAGATGATTGAAGAAAAATCGGAACTAGACAGGCTGGACGATATAATAGGATCGATTAAAAATGATAATCTTAATATTGAAGAAAAAATCGGCCGTTTGAATCAAGTGATCCAAGAGTTTAATAAAATTCTTGATGAGAAACAATTAGATTATCATAAAAGCAAATCCAGATTAGAGTCTCTAAAAGATATTACGGAACGATACGAAGGATATGGTAATAGTATTCGTAAAGTAATGGAACAAAAAGAGTATAAATCAGGTGTAATTGGAGTAGTTGCAGATATCATCCAAGTAGATAAAACTTTTGAAACGGCTATAGAAACAGCCCTTGGGGGAAGTATTCAGAACATTGTTACTGAAGATGAACTGGTTGCTAAGGAACTAATTGAATTCCTAAAAAAGAATAAATATGGTAGAGCAACATTTTTACCATTAACAAGTATTAAGAATAATAAATCATTTCAAAATCCTAGTATTTTAAAAGAAAATGGAGTCGTTGGACTTGCAGATTCACTGGTTTCGACAGATAATAAGTTTCGTAATCTTATTGGTTACCTATTAGGTAGAACTGTTGTAGTTGATAATATTAATAATGGTATTGCGTTGGCTAAAAAATATAATTACACTCTTCGTATTGTAACCAAAGAAGGAGAACAGCTAAACCCTGGTGGTTCCATGTCGGGTGGTGCTTATCGCAATACAAATAACTTAATAAGTAGGCGCCGAGAGATTGATGATCTTAAAGAACATATTGGAAAGTTATTAAAGTCAATGAAACTTCTTGAATTAGATATTGGGAATGAGAAAGAAGAGAAGAGCAAGCAAAAGCAAAATTTAGATAAGAATCTTAAAAAGATACAAGAATTATATATTTTACAAAACACTTCTAGAGTTAATCTTAGTCAATATCAGAATAAAAAGATTGATATTGCAATGAATTATGAAATGATTCAACGAGATAGCAAAGAAATGGATAGCTCTTTAATAGAACTTCGAGGCAATATTGAAAATACGAAAGAGCAATTACTTAAAACAGCTGATAAGCATCAAGAAAAAGAAAGAAATATACAGGATATGAATGAGCTGTTAGACAAAACAAGAGACAAAAAAAGATTGCTCAATGAAACCCTTTCTAGTATTATGCTGGAAACTTCATCTTTAGAGCAGAAAAAGCAATATTCTATTGAGAATATGTTACGAGTTCAAAAAGAAATTCAAAAAATAGATGAAGAATATCAAGCTCTTACAATGAATAAGGAACAATCATTAGAGCTTATAAAAGCAAAAGAAAATGAGATTCTTTCAACAAAAGAAGAAGTATCTAATTTAGGGCATACAATATTAGAACTAAATGATATGATAGTAAAAATACAACAAGAAAGAGATTCTATCTCAAAGAATCATAAATCATTCTTTTCTAAAAGAGAAGAGTTGTCAGAAAGAGAAAATATTCTCGATAAAGAAGCCTTCCGTTTAGGGAATCAGTTTGAGAAATTAACAGAACAATTAGATAACCTAGTATCTTATATGTGGGAAGAATATGAGCTCACTTATGGTAATTCAATTCATCTTCGTAATGAGGAATTATCATCATCTAACCAGATGAAAAAGAATATTCAACAATTAAAGAGTCAGATCAAGGCCTTAGGTAGTGTAAACGTTAATGGCATTGAGGACTACAAGAATCTCATAGAACGTTTTGAATTATTAAGTACTCAAAGGGATGATCTTGTGGAATCAGAAGAAGCATTAAATCTTATTATTGCTGAGTTGGACAATGAGATGAGAAAACAATTTGAAGAAAGATTCTATGAGATTAAGAAACAATTCGATCAAGTATTCAAGGAACTCTTTGGTGGTGGAAAAGGAACTTTAGAACTAATTGAAGGTGAAGATATTCTAGAATCAGGTATTCGAATTATCGCCCAACCTCCTGGAAAGAAACTGCAGAATATGATGCAATTATCTGGTGGGGAAAAGGCACTTACTGCCATATCTTTATTGTTTGCAATACAGAATCTAAAGCCATCTCCATTCTGTCTACTAGATGAAATCGAAGCTGCATTAGATGATTCTAATGTAAAAAGATATGCAAAATACCTACATAAGTTGACAAAGGAGACTCAATTCATTATTATAACTCATAGAAGAGGAACCATGGCAGCTGCTGATGCATTATATGGGATAACAATGCAAGAAAAAGGTGTATCCACACTTGTATCAGTTAACTTAATAGAAAATCAATTAGATAAGTAGTTCAATGATTATAGAGGTGAAAGAAAATGAGCGATAAAAAAGGATTTTTCAGTAGATTGGTAGACGGTCTAGCTAAGACAAGAGATAATATTATTTCAGGTATAGACAATATATTTTCAGGATTTACAAGTATTGATAGTGATTTTTATGAGGAATTAGAAGAGATTCTTATTATGGCTGATTTGGGAATTAATACAACGACATCAATCATTAATGATCTTCAGAAAAAAGTAAAAGAGCAAAAGATTAAAGAGCCAAAAGATTGTAAAGCACTACTCATTGCAAGTATTAAGGATCAATTAGAAGTTTTAGAAAATCAATATGAATATGAAGATAAGAAATCAGTAGTATTATTGATTGGAGTGAATGGAGTTGGTAAAACCACATCGGTTGGTAAATTGGCTGGTCAGTTAAAAGATAAAGGTAAAAAGGTTATGGTTGCAGCTGCAGATACTTTTAGAGCAGCAGCGATTGAGCAACTTACAGAATGGTCACATAGAGCAAAAGTAGATATTATTGCTCAGAAGGAAGGCTCAGATCCAGCAGCAGTTATATTTGATGCAGTAACTGCAGCTAAAGCTAGAAATATAGATGTCTTATTATGTGATACTGCTGGAAGACTTCATAACAAAAAGAATCTTATGGAAGAGTTAAAGAAGATAGACAGAGTAATAGATAGAGAATATCCTGATGCATTTAGAGAGAATCTAGTTGTATTAGATGGAACTACAGGACAAAATGCTCTGGCACAGGCCAAACAATTCTGCGAAGTAACAGATGTTACTGGAATTATTCTAACGAAGTTGGATGGAACTGCCAAGGGGGGTATTGCCATTGCAATTCAAGCTGAACTAGGAATACCAGTTAAGTATATCGGTGTAGGAGAGAGTATAGATGATCTGCAAAGGTTTAATGCAGATGATTTTGTGAATGCTCTATTTAAAGAAAACGAATAATAAAAAGGAGAATTGCAATATGATGACAATAGATAAATTTGAAGAAGCAACTGAAGCCGTCAAGAAGGTAATCATAAGAACGAAACTAATATACAGTGATTATTATTCGGACATTACAGGCAATAAGGTGTTCTTTAAACCAGAAAACATGCAATTTACGGGTGCTTACAAAGTTAGAGGTGCGTATTATAAGATTAGTACTCTTACACAGAAAGAGAGAGATAAGGGGTTAATCACTGCTTCAGCAGGTAATCACGCTCAAGGAGTTGCATACGCAGCTAAGTTATATCATGCAAAAGCAATTGTTGTCATGCCAACTACTACACCACTAATTAAGGTAAATCGTACAAAAGCTTATGGTGCAGAAGTTATTCTACATGGTGATGTGTACGATGAAGCATGTGAGTATGCAATGAAATTAGCTAAAGAAAAGGGATATACATTCATTCATCCTTTCAATGATGAGGTATTGGCTACAGGACAAGGTTCAATTGCAATGGAAATATTCAAAGACCTACCTACTGTAGACATTATATTAGTACCTATCGGTGGTGGCGGACTTGCGGCTGGTGTTTCAACACTTGCAAAACTTCTGAATCCCAATATTAAAGTAATTGGAGTAGAACCACTTGGTGCTAATTGTATGCAGGAATCTTTGAAAAGTGGAAAGGTTGCAACCCTTCCTATGATTGAGACCATAGCTGATGGTACAGCAGTAAAGACCCCAGGAGATAAGATATTTCCATATATTCAAAAGAATATTGATGATATTATAACAATTGATGATCATGAACTAATTGTAAACTTTCTAGATATGATGGAAAATCATAAAATGGTTGTTGAAAACTCTGGATTACTCACTGTAGCTGCGCTAAAGCATCTTGATGTAAAGAATAAAAAGGTGGTATCTATACTTAGTGGCGGAAACATGGATGTGATTACAATATCTTCTGTCGTACAACACGGGTTAATTGAAAGAGGTCGAATCTTCTCTGTATCTGTTCAACTTCCAGATAGACCTGGTGAACTTGTGAATGTCGCTAAAATTGTTGCTCAAGAAAAAGGAAATGTGATTAAGCTAGATCATAATCAGTTTATTAGTATTAATAGAAATAGTGCCGTTGAATTGGTAATTACAATGGAAGCTTACGGACATGAACATAAGGCTCAAATAGTAAAAACACTTGAAAAGCATGGATATCATCCAGTTTTAGTACAACCTAAGAGCTTGTATTCATAAGCAATAGACAATGGGCGGGGGCAAATCGAAAGATTTAGCCCTTTGTTACTCTAAGGTTACTATTGTTGGTTTAAGTGACGGAACGATGACCCGAGTATATGCTACTGAAAAGGAGCCGCTTTCGCTTAGTTGCACTACGTAGCGGTACATAAG
>CAZAKD010000058.1:0-8563 GCA_964485435.1 uncultured Lachnospiraceae bacterium | reverse complement strand
AATGTAAAACGAGAAGGAACGGGTCCCATCAACCAGAAGCGATAATAAAACAATGGGTATCATCATTTTACTAAGTGATGATACCCATTGATTATATAATATTATCCAATGAATACTTAATTGCCTCCAGGACCATCACGTCTAGGTCTGTTATCTGGTACGACTTTAGTTGAATTAGATGGCTTTGGCTTATCAATATCTGGTATATCCCCATCGCCATACTCAGAATTATAATCATAATCTAAATTAATTGAATTTTTTGTACTAGTTTTTTTAATAGAAGCACCTTGTTTATTATTATTTGTATTCATCATTTTCTCCTAATCTGTATCCTACTTAAACATAGTTTCTACATAATTACGCATCTCATTCTCTATCTTGTTGTGAAGCAGATATACCAGGAAATACAAGTGGATAAAGTGCTTGTGTAGTAGGGATTGGCATAATTGGTTCCATGGAATTTCACCTCCTGAAACTATTATGTGCAAAATAATAAAACTTATTAGGAATTCAAAATATCTAATAAAATATTTAATAATTCATCATTCTTCTTAGGTGACATAAAGCAAAAACGAATAAAACGGTTATCTAAAAATGGGAATGAAGAACAGTCTCTAATCATAAGACCGTGTTTAATGGAAGCTTCAAACAAATCCATTGCAGTAACATTCTCTTTTAAAATCTTAATCAGTACAAAGTTAGCTTTTGGTGGATATACTTTAATGTTGTTACATTTTGAAAGAATATTGTAGATTCTATCTCTTTCAGAAGAGATTAATGTTCTAGTATTTTGTATATATTCTTTGTCAGTAAACATAATTTGACCTGCAATCTCTGCAAGGCTATTAATTGTCCAAGGATTTTTTCTTTTATTAATCTCTTCTATGAGATCGGTATTGCCACATATTGCATAACCAAGACGAAGTCCAGGTGATGCAAAGAACTTACTGATTCCCCTAAGGATAATGATATTGTTATAGTATTGAGTTAAGGGAACACAAGTGATTTGTTCCATATCTTTCGCAAATTCTACATAAGTTTCGTCAACCATAACAAAGATATCTCTTTGTTTACAGATATCTAGAATTATGCGCATATCCTTTCGTAGAATGTCAGATGAAGTTGGGTTGTTTGGATTACAGATCACAAGTAAATCTACATCAGGTTTTAATTCTTTTTCTAAGGAAGCAATATCAAGTTGAAAATTCTTACTTTCATCTAAAGGGTAGTAGTAAGAGTTACCGCCACCTAGTGAAATCTCCCTTTCGTATTCTGAATAGGTTGGACCCACGAGAACAGCTTTCTTAGGATGCTTTATTTGAATAAAAATTGAAATTAATTCTGTAGACCCATTTCCAACAATAATATTATCCATATCACCTTGGATATAGTTTGCAATGCATCGTCGCAACTCACTATATTCTCGGTCAGGATAAGAGGTTATGGCATCAATTCTATCAGATAGAGTATCCCTTAATTTTGGTGAGATTCCAAGTGGGTTAACGTTGGCGCTGAAACTTGTAATTTCTTCTTTTTTTATATGATATATTTGTTCGATTTTTTCTAAATCACTTCCGTGGAAATGGTCGCTATGCTTTATCATTAATATCCTTCTTTCTTTTAGGAACTATTCAGTACCTTATTGCTAATTATTGACGATTCGTTTATAATTATTATAGCTGATATAGAAGAAAGTGCAAGAAAAAGTCGTTTGAATAGTAGGTGAACAATTTGAGAGAAAAGGTAATCCAGTTATCAAAAGGAGAGTTTAATTATTCTAGGCCTGATATTGTTTTATCAGAAGATAATATTGTACTTCATATTGAAGAAGGTAATAACTATCATGGGAGCTTCATTATTAGTAATAGTGATGAAGTTGAGATGAAGGGTGTTGTCTATTCTTCAGATGCTTTTTTTACTTTTGAAGATAATTGTTTTATTGGTACTAATAATGAGATATTATATGAGATTTGTGGGGAAGAATTCTCATTAGGAGATACAATTCATACGAAGATTGAGATTGTATGCGATTGTGGTGAGATAGCAATTCCTGTTAATATAATCATTACAGATCCATATTGCAACACCTCTTTAGGGAATTCAAAAGATTTATTTCATCTAACAAGTCTTGCAAAAGAGTACTGGCAAGAAGCCTTAATACTATTTCAATCTCCAGACTTTCCAAGAGTATTTCTACATAATAATATGAATCATAGAATTCTTTATGATAACCTAGTAAAAAGTGCTAATGCAGGTTGTGCATTAGAGGAATTTTTAATGGGGGTGAATAAAAAGTTACCAATTAGTATAAAAGTTGAAAAGACTCAATATGAGTATATAGTTAATGATGACGAACCTTTTATTGAAAAAATTATTATTGAGAAAGATAACTGGGGACATCTTGATCTGTTTGTGAGTACAGAATCCTCATTTCTTCAAATAAAACATAAGCGAATAGCAACTGATAATTTTATGGGGAATACGTATCAATTAGAGTTTATTATAGACTCTAAGAAGTTAAGGACGGGAAATAATTATGGAATAATATCTATTAGGACATATAAAGAAACAATAGATGCTTATATTACTTGTAGATATAAAGTTGGAATAAGAGAAGCAAATAACTCAACTCGCAGATATCAAGAGAGTATAAATGACCTTACCAAGTCATACTTAGGCTTTCGTACTGGAGAAACAAAACTTGCACAGTATATTCAACAAGTTGAACCTATTTTAATAAGATTATATATGGAGAAGAGTCAAACGATATATGCTTTGTTCTTAATTTATGTATATTGGAATTCTAATCTACAGGATAAAGCAAGGGAAGAATTAGAGCTACTTAGACAAACAATGGATGAGTGGGTAGAAAGCTCTGCCTTATTATATTGCGCTTTCAGATATCTTGAAGCATATATGAGTGGTGAAGATGAGATCATTGAAGCTGCTATTGCAGATATTACATTACGATATGACAATGGGCATAGAGATTGGAGAATACTATGGTTTTTGTTATATCTAGATAAGAGATATGAAGAGAATATCTTGTTAAAACTTGCATTAATTAGGGAACAGGTACTATCAGGTATTCATAGTCCTATTCTTTATCATGAAGCTCTTGGCATATATCAAAAGGAGCCAGCTTTATTGCATGAAATGGGTTTCTTTGAGATTCAAATTATAAATTATGGTATGAAATATGGCCAAGTTCATAAAGAATTAGCTCTCCAATATGTTTTTCTTGCATCGAAAGAAAAAGAATACCATCCTATAATATACAAGAATCTTGTAAAGCTCTATAATATCTATGGAACGAAAGAAATTCTTACAGCAATCTGTAGCATGTTAATTAAGGGGCAAAAATTTGGGCCTGAATATTATTCATGGTACACTTTAGGAATTCAAGCACAATTGAAGATTACACAACTTCCTGAAAGTTATATGTATTCCATTGAAGATGATAAAAACATGATACTGCCTACACCAATACACCAATATTTTATATATAATAGTAATCTTTCAGATAGTCGCAAGGCTTATTTGTATGGAAGCATCATTAAGCAGAAAGCTAACAATTCATCTTTATATCGTACTTACCTCAAGCAGATTGAGAATTTTGCTAGAAAACAGATTGCACTCAAACGCATTAGTTCCAATCTAGCCGTTATTTATAACGACATTTTTACCAGGGATACCATTACGCCTGAGATTGGGCAGTCCATGGCATCGATATTATTTACCCATGAGATACGCTGTAAGAATGATAGAATAAAGGGTGTAAGTATTGCACATAAAGAATTAGTGAAAGATACTTATATTCCTTTTTCTGATGGAAAAGCTTACATTAATCTTTTTACAGAGAATTATCAACTTATCCTTGTAGACAAGGAAGACAATCGTCATGTATCATCTACAGAATATACTTTGGACAAGCTGCTAGACTCTAGTCAATACGTAGATATTTGCTATAATTATTGTCCCGATGATCCAATGATTTTAATGCATTTATCAGAAAAGCTACGAATTTATCACAAGTTTAATAAAGATATAGCTAGCATAGGCGAGAAGATAATTAAGATTCCCTATCTAAAAGATGAATACTATAAAACCCAGCTGATGGCTCTGCTTGAGTATTATTATGATAATGTGAAAGGGGATCAATTAGAAGTATATTTGAATACTATGGAATTTGATTCATTTTCTGCACAAGATAAGAATAAAATTATGGAGTACTCTCTTAATCACGGCATGTTTGAAAAGTCTTACTATTTTATTAGAAAATATGGGTATAATGGTAGGAATATGAAGAAAATAGCTAAACTTTGTTCGAAACTTATTAAGGGAGAGCTAGGTATATCTAATCTAAATATTCTTGAACTAGATTCACAGGAGAAGGAATTCTTCATTCAATTAACGTTTCAAGCTTTTTTAGATGGGAGATATAATGTAACTCTGCTAGAATACTTAGCACTTCACTACAATGGTTCGACAAATAATATGTATCAGTTATGGAATATTGCAAAAGAGCATGATATTAATACAGTAGAATTAGAAGAACGATTATTGGGTCAGATTTTATTTGCAGAGAGCTACATTGAAGATGCATTTGGCGTGTTTTTTTCTTATTATGAAAATGGGAATAATACGAGATTGATTAATGGATTTCTATCTTATTACTCATATCGTTATCTTGCACATGGAAGAATTATTAATCCTAAGATATTTGATGTGATTCAAAAGGAACTCGTGGTAGAAGAGATTAAAGTATGCCTACTTGCTCTTCTTAAGTATTACAGTACAAAAGATGAATTGACAAAAGATGAGACTAAATTTATTCAGCATTATATTGATGGGTTGATACAAGAGGGCTTCGTTCTTCCGTTCTTTAAGGAGTTTAAAAAGAAGATAGTTATGCCAAGATATATATTTGAGAGAACATATATAGAATATATAGCAGATCCAGAACATAAAGTAACTTTATTTTACCGAAAAAATCATGATGATACAGAAGAATATATAGAAGAAACCATGACAAATGTTTATTTGGGAATCCATGTAAAGGAATTCACACTTTTTTATAACGATGAATTGCAATATTATATTACGGAAGAAGCAAAAGGGGAGCAGATAATAACAAAGAGTGTTCCTTTAAAAGCAGATTATATCATTGAAGAATCAATTACAAGTTTTAATACGATTAACCTTATGCTAATGGCCAGAGAGTTAAAAGACGACAAAACATTAGAGGATACTATGAAGAGGTATATGAAGAATAAGATTCTGACAAAACAATTATTCCATATTAAGTAGTTGAACGATTAAGGGGGAAAGAACATTGGAGCAACATAAATTATTAGTAGGGTTTGATTTGTGCAATGATTATTCTCAATTAGCTTGTTATAATTACAATATCTTTGAACCGGAGTCAGTTGGTGAAGAGGCAGATGAATATCTAATACCAACTGTATTAGGAGTTACACATGATACAAAGGATTGGATATATGGGAAAGATGCAATTAGGCAAGAAAAGTTAGGAAAAGCTTATTTATTAGAGAATTTTATTGAAAAAATAGTGAATCAAGAGGAGATAATCATTCATGAAGTCTCATTTTCAGCCGAGATAATTCTTGAGAGGTTTATTAGAAAGTGTTTACTCTTAATAAAGAAAAGATACCCAACTCAGAATATTGATCATATTACTATAACTGTTAGAGAACAATCCATATGGTTTATTCAAGCAATTTACCGTGGATTAGAGTCATTAGGTATAGGAAAAGATCGTAGTTTTATTATTAGTCGTGAACATAGCTTTGTGTATTATACTTTATATCAGAATAAAGAGATCTGGAGAAATGATGTAGGATTATTTGATTTTAGTAAAAAAGGGATGTTTTATAGTCACTTAGCTATAAATCATAGAACATCACCCATTCTAGCTGAGACAAAAGAACAAGACTATTCTCAACTGTTAGAATATGAGATGATTCAAGAACAAGATAATGCACAAACGAATTTTATACTGGAAGAGGTAGTAAAATCTGCATTGCATAAGAAAATCGTATCAACTCTGTATCTTACTGGAAAGGGTTTTCAAGGAGAATGGGCAGATGATACCATTGCTAGACTGTGTCAAAATCGGAGAGTTTTTAAAGGTCAGAATATATATGCAGCAGGAGCATGTTACGCAGCAAGAGAATGGGTAGATAAAAAAGTTCAGGAAGAATTTCTAATTCTATGCGAAGGAATTGTACGATGGAATATTCTGATTCAAGTTTATTCCAATGCTGATATGAAAGATATGCCGCTTGCAAAGGTTGGATTGCCTTGGTATGAATCGACGAATCGAGTTGATGTAATTCTTGATGATTTATTTGAGATTCAAGTGGTAATACGAGATATCATAGATGGTGAGGAGAGTCTTCATAAGATCTTCCTGGGTGATATGAAAGAGATCGGCAATAAAACAATGAGATTAGCTATAGAGGGTAGATTTTTAGAACCTAGAAAATGTGTTATTACAGTAAGGGATCTGGGATTTGGTGATATATTTCCATCATCGAATCGAATATGGGAGAAGAAGATCGAATTATAATAAAGTATCTCAAGGAGGGTGAATAGTGGGTAAACTAATACTTTGTGCAGGACAAATGGCAATGAAACCATATACCATACCATTGACCAATCAGAAGGTATATTCTATTGAGGAATTATGTTATTATATATACCACAATATATATGGAGTATATGAGGATACTTTTAATGAAGATATGATACAATGGATAGAGGAAGAATTGAAGCTGACAAATTTGTCAGATAAATTGAGACAGCTAAAGGATAATCAAAATACATTAAAAGATATCGTAATTACAGTCTTATGTGCTTGTGATTATTATACAGAAGAAGAAATGAAAGATTTGTTAACTGTAATTCATGAAATTGAGGGACTTGAACCAATAAAAAGGCAGAAAATTAAAGGGGATCATTATCTGAAATATGGACATTATCAATTGTCAGGGCTAGAATATGATAAGATTCTAGATTCAGAACATATTAAGATTCTTAGTGAAGAAGAGATTGGTAATATTTATCACAACCAAGCAATCATTCAGTTGCATCAAAGCTCTATTAGTGAAGCTGCTTTGACTTATAAAAAGGCATATCATTATAATAATGACGAAGAATCCTTAAAAGCATATCTATATGCCCTTAAGATGAGTGGGAGTCAAGCTGAGTATAATGAGGAAATAATGAATTATAACGTGAATCTAGATCTTGTTCTTGAGATGAATCGGGAATGGGAAGATGCTTTAATAGATTGTGAGAGTTCAAGTGAGTATAAACAATTAGAATCTATATTGGCATGGAAAAATAAGGGGGACTTAAATCAATTCTATCAAGGAGTTGATATGCTGATTGAACAATGGAAAGAAGAATATAGTTACTATTCACAGATGACTTAAGTGACGGAACGATGACCCGAGTAAAAAGTGACGGAACGATGACCCAAGTAAATGCTTCTGAAAAGGAGACGCTTTCGCTTAATTGCACTACGTAGCGGTACATAAGGCTCTATAGGACAGAGCCTAAGTGCCGACGAGTGCAAAAACTCCTTTTTCAGTAGCATTTACTCGTGTCATCGTTCCTGGTTACTAAATGGTCTGTGAATAGTAACAGAATATAGCATAAACTAAGGAGAAAAAGATGGCCTTTCTTAACATTTTTAATAGAATAAAGAAGAATAATAAGAAACATATATCAGATATTATACCTGATGAACGTGATAAAATGAAAGAGGTACCTATTGGGTATAAAGAGGATCAGAAGTTAAGTAAAAAAGATGATATTAGTGGAATCTGTAATGATATAGTAGAATCAGCGAGACAAATTGATGAAGCTAAGGTAGAATACCAGGCTGTTACTTCTTATCTTGCTGACATACAAAAGATAGAAAATATCCCTATAGAAGATAAAACAGAGATTGAGGATGCAGCACGTAATATTCACAATTTAACAAAGGAACGTTCTATTCATCAAGATAAAAAAAGGATTAAGATATCTGATTCTCAATATAGACTTATGGAACAATATGAGGATGTTATTCCTGATGAGATTGTTAAGATGAAGAGGAATGAGGAATACAATATTATTGTTAAAAATGATATGAGAAATCTAGAAGGTGAAAAAGGATCTATTACATATCAACAAGAAGAGATTATCAACCAACAACATTTTTTGAAAATAATATCCATTGTTACAAGTTTAATTGTATTTGGACTTTTTGCTTTGTTTATTTTCTTTTCTCTACAATATGATAAAGATATGACAGTTCCATATATTTTGACGATTATAATGGCAGCCATTAGTGCCTTTTATATTTTTAATGAAGCTAGAAAGAATCGTTATAATATGATCATGGCTGAAAAAAAGATATCGAAAGCCATAAATTTATTAAATAGTGTAAAGATAAAATACATTAATATAACAAATCTGTTAGAGTATTCACATAACAAATACATGGTAAATAGCTCAAGTGAGTTGCAGTATCTATGGGAACAGTATATGA
>CAZAKD010000057.1:8167-8618 GCA_964485435.1 uncultured Lachnospiraceae bacterium | reverse complement strand
TATGTACTTTATAGGTGGGTTACTTATATATCTAGCAATTGAGAAAGAATATGAACCATCTTTATTATTACCAATGGGATTTGGTGCTATATTGGTTAACTTACCTCTATCAGGTGCGATTAACCAGACCATGGAAGGCGTTGGTAATGTAAACGGTATTATACAATGGTTATTTGAAGTAGGAATTGAAGCGTCAGAGGCCCTTCCAATTCTATTATTTATTGGTATAGGTGCAATGATCGATTTTGGTCCATTACTATCTAATCCAAAGATGTTACTTTTTGGTGCAGCAGCACAATTTGGTATCTTTTTTGCTATCTCAGTGGCTACATTATTAGGATTTGATATGAGAGATGCTGCTTCTATTGGTATCATTGGTGCAGCAGATGGTCCTACAGCAATTTTAGTTTCACAGATCTTCCAATCAAAATATATGGGTGCAATTGCAGTA
>CAZAKD010000057.1:6029-8141 GCA_964485435.1 uncultured Lachnospiraceae bacterium | reverse complement strand
TTCATATATGGCATTGGTTCCAATTATTCAACCGTTTGCAATTAAGTTAGTTACTACTAAAAAAGAACGTATGATACGTATGCCTTATACTCCAGGTTCTGTGTCAAAAACAACTAGAATACTATTCCCTATTATTGTTACATTTATAGCGGGATTTGTAGCACCTATGTCAGTATCATTAGTAGGATTCTTAATGTTTGGTAATTTAATTCGTGAGTGTGGTGTTCTAGGAACAATGTCTGATACAGCGCAGAATATTTTATCCAACTTAATTACTTTATTACTTGGTATCACCATTGCTTTTAGTATGAGAGCAGAGGAATTTGTATCTCTACAGACTTTACTGATTATGGTAATTGGACTTGTAGCATTTGTATTTGACTCTATTGGTGGAGTGTTATTTGCTAAGTTGCTAAATCTTTTCTCTAAGACAAAGATTAATCCAATGATTGGTGCAGCTGGAATATCTGCTTTCCCTATGTCAGCTCGTGTAGTACAGAAGATGTCATTAAAGGAAGACCCAGAGAATCATATCCTAATGCATGCAATTGGTGCAAATGTATCAGGACAGATTGGTTCTGTTGTTGCAGGTGGTATTATTCTTGAACTTGTATCTAAGATGTTATAGGAGGACAAAAGTATGCGCGAGAATTTTTTAAACTCTTTACAGATAATGTGGCAAGGAATGTTTGGAATCTTTGCTGTAATGATCCTTATATTAATTGTAGTATATGTATTGGCAAAAGTTACACATAAAAAGTAATATAAATTACTGAATAATATTCTAAGATCAGGGTATTATAATAATATGATAAGTGATGAAAACCATTAAATATGTAGGAAAAAGTATTGAAACGTTAAGGCGGATTCAATATTTGAAAACCTAGATAAGCGATGACGAGTAATCGCTTATCTTTTTTAAATGTTACTATTCACAGCCGACTTAAGTGACGGAACGATGCCCCGAGTAAATGCTTCTGAAAAGGAGACACTTTCGCTTAGTTGCACTACGTAGCGGTACATAAGGCTCTAAAGGACAGAGCCTAAGTGCCGACGAGTGCAAAAACTCCTTTTTCAGTAGCAGTTACTAGGGGCATCGTTCCTGGTTACTAAATGTTATGTGAATAGTAACTTTTTAATAGATTTCTTGACAAGTGCAGACAAGATATTATATCATGAATGGAATATACATTTATGTAAGAAAGATATTGGAGGATTCATTGTGTCTGATTATACGAAGGAAATTAAGAAAAGACGAACATTTGCTATTATATCCCATCCGGATGCAGGTAAAACTACATTAACAGAGAAGTTTTTATTATATGGTGGTGCTATTAATACTGCTGGTTCTGTAAAAGGAAAGCAGAATGCCAAGCATGCAGTATCAGATTGGATGGAGATTGAGAAGCAGAGAGGTATCTCAGTAACTTCATCTGTTTTACAATTTAATTATGATGGATATTGCATCAACATATTAGATACACCTGGACATCAAGACTTCTCAGAGGATACTTATAGAACCTTAATGGCAGCAGATTCAGCAGTAATGGTAATTGATGCTTCCAAGGGTGTTGAAGCCCAAACAAAGAAGCTATTTAAAGTATGTTTATTAAGAGACATTCCTATATTTACATTTATTAATAAAATGGATAGGGATGCCAGTGATCCATTTGATTTATTAGATGAGATTGAGACAGAGCTAGGAATTAAGACTTGTCCAATAAATTGGCCAATAGGATCAGGTAAAGAATTCAAGGGTGTCTATGATAGAAGTACAAAAGATATAACAACATTTAAAATAGTATCAACTGGTGGGCAAAAGGAAGCGGCAACAACCCAAGTATCAGTGAATGACCCCACAATAGATAGGATAATTGGACCAGATTATCATCGTAATCTACGAGATGATATTGAATTACTGGATGGTGCTAGCGATGCATTTGATATTGAGGCAGTAAGCAAAGGTAAATTATCACCAGTATTTTTTGGCTCTGCACTTACTAACTTTGGAGTAGAGAACTTCTTGCAGCATTTCTTAGAGATGACTTCATCACCACTTCCAAGAAACTCTGATGTTGGTCTGATTGATCCTTTCCAAGAAGAGTTCTCAGC
>CAZAKD010000057.1:0-6008 GCA_964485435.1 uncultured Lachnospiraceae bacterium | reverse complement strand
ATCGTATTGCTTTTATGAGAATCTGTTCAGGAAAGTTTCAAGGTGGAATGGACGTAACACATATACAGACTGGGAAAAAAATGAAGCTATCACAGCCTCAACAGATGATGGCTGAGTCAAGAAAGAATGTTGAAGTAGCCTATGCAGGAGATATTATCGGAGTATTTGATCCAGGCATCTTCTCTATTGGAGACACAATCTGCTCAGTTGGTAAAAAATTCGAATTTGAAGGAATACCAACCTTTGCACCAGAACATTTTGCAAGAATCTCACAAGTTGACACCATGAAAAGAAAGCAATTCACAAAAGGTGTATTCCAAATAGCTCAAGAAGGAGCGATTCAGATCTTCCAAGAATTCAATACAGGTATGGAAGAAATAATCGTAGGAGTTGTAGGTGTATTGCAATTTGATGTACTTAAGTTTAGACTAGAAAGTGAATATGGAGTAGATATACGTATGGAGAATCTACCTTATGGACATGTTCGCTGGATTAAAGACAAAGCCTTGGATTTGAACAAAATAAAAACTATTACAGATATGAAAAAGGTAAAAGATCTAAAAGGGAATCCATTATTATTATTCTCTAATCCTTGGAGTATTAGAACATTATTAGAACGAAACGAGGGCTTAGAGCTTCTAGAATTTAACAGAAACTAGTGTTTGGGGACGGTACCTGAGCAGTTAGGTACCGTCCCCAACTGCTCAGGTACCGTCCCCAAATAGGTAATAATTAAAGATATGAGGTGATAAAATGGAATTTACAAAGATGCAAGGTTGTGGAAATGATTATATATACATAAACTGCTTGGAGGATAGAATAGAGAATCCATCTGAACTTGCAATAAAACTTAGTGATAGACATTTTGGAATAGGTAGTGATGGACTTGTGTTAATAGAACCATCTGATATTGCCGATGTTACAATGACCATGTATAATGCAGACGGTTCGAGATCTGAGATGTGCGGCAATGCCATCCGTTGTGTTGGAAAATATGTATATGACAGAGGTATTGTAAATAAATCAGAGATATCAATTGATACACTAGCCGGAATCAAGTATTTAGAACTGCACTTCAAACCAGAAGATACAGATAATAGTAAAGTGAAGTCAGTAACTGTGAATATGGGAGCTCCAATATTGAAGCCAGAACTTATTCCTGTATTATCAGATAAAGAGCCAGTAATTAAAGAAGAGATAATCGTAGATGGTATAAGTTATAGTATGACTTGCGTTTCTACAGGGAATCCTCATGCAGTTATATTTGTAGACAGTGTAGATGAACTTAATCTAGAAGAATTGGGACCTAAGTTTGAACATCATAAAGTATTTCCTAATCGTGTGAATACTGAGTTTATTCAAGTCGTGAATAGGAAACATATAAAGATGAGAGTATGGGAAAGGGGAAGCGGAGAGACACTAGCTTGTGGAACTGGAGCTTGTGCAAGTGTGGTTGCTGGTATATTAGAAAACAGACTAGATGATAAGGTAACTGTTGAATTGTTGGGTGGAAACCTTGAGATTTATTATGATCAGTCCGATAATGTTATCTATATGACTGGGCCAGCTGTTGAAGTGTTCAACGGTAGTTACTATTCACAGTTGAACTAAGTGACGGAACGATGACACGAGTAATACTACTGAAAAGGAGTCGCTTTCGCTTAGTTGCACTATGTAGCGGTACATAAGGCTCTAAAGGACAGAGCCTAAGTGCCGACGAGTGCAAAAACTCCTTTTTCAGTTGTATTTACTCGTGTCATTGTTCCTGATTACTAAAAGGACTGTGAATAGTAACCAACAGTAAGATAGAAGGGTAACAACATAACGTTATACCTTGATGATTCTTATGTTAAATGATAAGATTGCAATAAGAATATAGCTAAGAAAGGAATGGTATATTATGAAACATACATTAAGTAATAAAGCAAAACAACATTTTTTGGTAGACAATGAGAAATATTACTATTATAGTATAGGGACCTTAGAAGAGGATGGGTATGACATAAAACATCTACCATATTCTATTAGGGTTTTATTGGAATCTGTGCTTCGACAATGTGATGGACATGTTATTACTCAAGAACATATTGATTATCTGGCAGCATGGAATGGGAATAAGCAAACAGAGGGAGAAGTACCATTTAAGCCAGCAAGAGTTATCTTGCAAGACTTTACAGGAGTACCAGCAGTAGTAGATCTTGCCTCTATGCGTTCTGCAATGGAAAAAGCAGGTGGAGATGTAAATAAAATTAATCCAGAAGTTCCAGTTGACCTAGTGATTGATCACTCTGTACAGGTTGATGAATATGGTAATATAAAAGCTCTAGAAGCAAATGTTAAAAAAGAATTCTCAAGAAATGAAGAGCGGTATGAATTCTTAAGCTGGGCAAAAGGTGTATTTAACAATTTTAGCGTGGTACCACCAGCTACAGGAATTGTTCATCAAGTGAATCTAGAATATCTTGCTAAAGTTGTTCTTGAGAAAGAGATAGAAGGAGAAAAGATTGTATTCCCAGATACTCTTGTAGGAACCGATTCTCATACCACTATGATTAATGGACTTGGCATATTAGGATGGGGAGTAGGTGGTATTGAAGCGGAAGCAGGAATGCTTGGTCAACCATCTTATTTTCCGGTGCCAGAAGTAATAGGAGTACGACTAGTAGGAAAGCTTGGTGTAGGAGTAACTGCAACTGATCTGGCGCTTAGAATTACTCAGGAACTACGTAAGTTTGGTGTTGTTGGTAAGTTTGTAGAGTTTTTTGGAGATGGCCTAGAGGACTTAACCTTAGCGGATAGAGCCACAATCGCTAATATGGCACCGGAATATGGTGCAACTTGCGGATTCTTTCCTGTAGATGACAAAACCATAGATTACTTAAGGCTTACAGGAAGAGATGAAAAACAGATTCGTCTTGTTGAAGCTTATCTAAAAGAAAACAATATGTATTTTGAAAAAGATCAGGTTGAACCAGAGTATAGCAGTATTATAGAGATACACCTTGATTCAACTCAGACAAGTCTATCTGGACCAAAACGACCACAAGATTTAATACATCTGGAAGATATGAAAAAAGAGTTCGTGAAATCTGTAACAGCACCTGCTGGCAACCAGGGACATGGTTATTCTGAAGAAGAGTTCCATAAAAAAGCACAGATAACTCTTAAGGATGGAAGAAAGAGTGTGATTACTACTGGTTCAATTGCAATTGCAGCAATTACTTCCTGTACCAATACTTCTAATCCATGGGTTATGATTGGTGCTGGGGTATTGGCACGGAATGCAGTGGAGAAAGGTCTTAAAGTTCCAGCTCATGTAAAGACTTCTTTGGCGCCAGGATCTAAAGTTGTAACTGGTTACTTAGAACAAGCTGGATTACAAGAATATCTTGACCAACTTGGGTTCCAGACTGTAGGATATGGATGTACAACATGTATAGGTAATTCAGGCTCTTTATTGCCAGAAGTAGATGAAGCAATCAAAGACAATGATATCTTAGTGACATCTGTACTCTCAGGAAATCGTAATTTTGAAGGAAGAATTCATCCATTGGTAAAAGCAAATTATTTGGCTTCACCTATCTTAGTAGTAGCCTACGCTCTGGCAGGTACTGTGAATATAGACATGTTAAATGACTATATAGGAGTTGGAGATTCTGGACAGGAAATCTATCTGAAAGATATATGGCCTTCTTCAAAAGAGATTGAAGAACTAATGGCCCAAACTGTAAAGCCAGAACTGTTCTTAAAAGAGTATAATAAAGTTTACGATGATAACGAGATGTGGAATTCTATACAATCTGGTCAAAGTCCACTTTACGAATTTGATAAAGACTCAACATATATTCAGAATCCTACTTTCTTTACGAACCTATCAAAGAAACCGGGTCAGATTGAATCTTTGAAAGGGTTAAGAGTGCTAGGAATGTTTGGAGACTCTATTACAACAGATCATATCTCTCCAGCTGGTACAATTGGAAAGAATACGCCAGCCGGATTATATCTCATGGAACACAAGGTAAAACCAGAAGATTTTAATACTTATGGTTCTAGACGTGGTAATCATGAAGTAATGATGCGAGGTACATTTGCGAATATTCGTATTCGTAATAGAATAGCACCAGATACTGAGGGTGGATATACTACCTATTGGCCAACCAATGAAGTAATGCCAATCTATGATGCTTGTATGAATTATAAACAAGATGGTACAGGTCTAGTAATTCTTGCAGGGCAAGATTATGGAATGGGATCCTCTAGAGATTGGGCTGCAAAAGGATCCGCATTATTAGGTGTAAAGATGGTTATTGCAGAGAGCTACGAGAGAATTCATCGTTCCAACTTAGTGATGATGGGTGTTTTACCATTGCAGTTCTTGCAAGGAGAGACTGCTGAAAGCCTAGGTTTAACAGGGAAAGAAGAATTCTCTGTAGCCTTAGGAGACGATGTACGTATCAATGAAGTGATTGAAGTTACTGCTACAAAAAATGATGGGGAAGTAATTAAGTTTTCTGCCATTGTACGCTTTGACTCAGCAGTGGATATTGATTATTATCGTCATGGTGGCATATTACCAATGGTTCTAAGAGATAAATTGCAGTAGAATCATATAAGTTGCTAAAATATATTAAATAAGTTAAAAGATTATATAAATAATAACTAAAATTTTCTTGACAAATAAGAAAAGATTCGATATAATAAAATAAATTAATAACATTGGATTGTTACTGGAAATCAGGCAAGACCAAATTTCATAAGACATAATAGGTGTCTTGTGAAGTTTGGTCTTTTAATTTCTACGATAGATGATAAGGATGGAGGTGGAATCGTGCAGATCGAAAAGGTTTTGAATAATAATGTTGTCAGCGCAAAGGATTATCAAGGAAGAGAAGCTGTATTTATGGGCAAAGGGATAGGATATAAAGCAAAAGCTGGTGATCATATTAAAGAAGAATTAGTTGAGAAGACCTTTTACATGGAAAGTCAAAGTTCCGTTGATAAGTTCAAAGAACTGCTGATTAATATTCCACTTGAACATATACAGATATCTAGCGAGATTGTTGAATATGCCAAGAGAGTATTGAATAAAAAAATTAATGAAAATATATACATTACACTAACAGACCATATTAATTTTGCGATTGAACGTTTTAAACAAGGGATGATGTTTCAGAATCCGTTATTATGGGAAGTAAAGAATTTTTATCGACAAGAATACCTTATTGGTGAGTATGCTGTTGCACTTGTTCGAAAAGAATTAAAAATAGAACTTCCAGTTGATGAAGTAGCTTCTGTTGCTCTTCATATTGTGAATGCACAATACGACACAGTAATGAGTGAGGCGATGAGTATTACAAAAAGTATTCCAGGCATACTTCAAATTGTCAGAGAATATTTTGATATAGAATTAGATGAGGAATCTCTTCATTATGAGAGGTTTATTACCCATTTGAAATTTTTAACACAGAGAATTGTAAAAAGAGAAATGCTAAATAGTAAGGATGTAGAATTTAAGGAGATGATCGAGAAACTATATACGAAAGAGTATGAATGTGCAAAAAAGGTATCCCAGTATATTAGTGAGTATTTTGGATATTCTGTAACAGAGGAAGAGATTACATATCTTACAGTGCATATAAGAAGAGTTATTATTGTAGATACAGATGAATGAAAGGAGAATGAATATGTTCAATAAACTAAAAAAAATAATGAATATAAATAATAAAAGTGAAAGAATTTTGGCTCCAATAGAAGGTGAATTGTGTAGTATAACTAAAGTAAATGATCCTACCTTTAGCCAAGAGATATTAGGAAAAGGTGTGGCGATAATTCCATCTAGGGGACGCGTTGTATCTCCTGTAGATGGTAAGGTAGCTCTGATTTTTGAAACCAAGCATGCGATTAGTATTGTATCAGATCAGGGGGCTGAGATCCTAATTCATGTAGGATTAGATACAGTTAAATTAAAGGGAGAACATTTCACTTCCTATGTTAAGAATGAAGATGTA
>CAZAKD010000056.1:0-8684 GCA_964485435.1 uncultured Lachnospiraceae bacterium | reverse complement strand
GGAGTTTTTGCACTCGTTGGTACTTAGGCTCTGTACTTTAGAGCCTTATGTACCATTACGAAGTGCAACTAAGCGAAAGCGGCTCCTATTAAAAAACATTTACACGGTTCACCATTCCGTCACTAAGTAATTCACCATTCCGTCACTAAGTAATTATTGACTTAGTTTTAAAAGTGATGTAGACTTAGGTTATCGTTCTGTACGACTGGCGGATAAGTGGGGATACCCACGGGGAGTACAGAGAACAAATTGTCGACCGCCTGGGCAGCTTATATTTTGCTACCTGGGTGGTTTTTTGTATTTTATAGGAATTAATTATTAATAATCTAGGTGGCGGGGTAAACTATTAAGAGAATTATTTGAAGGAGAAAAGAATATGAGAGCATTAATAAGTGTATCTGACAAAACAGGAATCGTGGAGTTTGCTAAAGAGTTGGTGAGCCTTGGGGTTGAGATTATCTCTACGGGGGGGACTTATAAACAACTTCAAGATGCAGGTGTTGCTGCAATTGAGATCTCTGAATTGACTGGTTTCCCAGAGTGTTTGGATGGGCGTGTAAAGACATTGCATCCGGTTGTTCATGCAGGCCTTCTTGCAATGAGAAGTAAAGCGGAACATATGAAGCAGTTAGAGGAACTTAATATTGAGACGATTGATATGGTGGTTGTAAATCTTTATCCTTTTAAGGCGACTATTTTAAAGGATGGGGTTACAAGAGGAGAGGCAGTGGAGAATATAGATATTGGTGGACCTACTATGCTTCGATCTGCTGCAAAGAATTATCAAGATGTTGCTGTTGTTGTTGATCCAAGTGATTATGAGAAGGTCTTGAGTGAGTTGAAGAGTGAAAAGGAAGTGTCCTTGGATACGAAATTCTATCTGATGCAGAAGGTGTTTATGCACACATCTAATTATGATACAATGATTGCCAATTATCTTAAGAAAGAAAGAAATGACCAAGAGCTACCAGAGACTTTAACCATGACTTTTGAGAAGATTCAAGATATGAGATATGGGGAGAATCCACATCAAAAGGCTGCTTTTTATAGAGAGATTGGTAAGAAATTAGGGTCTATTACTGATGCGATACAACTCAATGGGAAGGAATTATCTTTTAATAATATTAATGATACCAATGGCGCATTAGAATTATTAAAAGAATTCTCAGAACCAACTGTAGTAGCTTGTAAGCATGGTAATCCATGTGGTGTAGGTAGTGGTCAAGATATTTATGCAGCATGGGATAAGGCTTATACCGCAGACAAGGTATCTATCTTTGGTGGAATAGTAGTAGTTAATAGAGAGGTTACGGAAGAAGTTGCCACTGAGATGGCAAACATCTTCTTAGAAGTGATTGTTGCCCCAAGCTATACTGAAAAAGCTTTAGAGATATTAAAAGAAAAGAAAAACCTTAGGGTATTACAACTTCCAGATATTGATGTGCCTCAAGATGAGAATGCATATGATTTAAAGAAAGTGAATGGTGGTCTTATCGTTCAAACCATTGATAGCAAATTATTAGTTGAGGATGAATTAAAAGTTGTAACTGATAGAGCTCCGTCGCAAGAAGAGATGGAAGACATGATGTTTGCTTGGAAGATTGTTAAATTTGTAAAATCTAACGGAATTGCAATAGCGAAGAACAAACAAAGTGTGGGAATTGGACCAGGTCAAGTGAACCGAATCTGGGCAGCGAAGCAGAGCTTTGAACATGCAGAGGAGCTTATTGGAGAAGATGCAACAAAAGGATGCGTTCTTGCATCAGATGCTTTCTTTCCATTTGACGATTGTGTAGAGGCAGCCCATGAAGCAGGGATAACTGCAATTATTCAACCAGGTGGCTCGATTCGAGATGAAGATTCTATTAAAAAATGTAATGAGTATGGAATTACAATGGTGTTTACAGGGATGAGACATTTTAAACATTAATCCAGAGAAATTGTCTAAAAAAGGCACATGATAAAGCCCATGGGTTGAAAATCATGTGCTTTTTGTGTTGATTCATATTGAGGAATAAACTATAATAGAAGATAATTCCATGAAAACAAATGATTAAAATGTATAGATTTATAAAGTAAGATTATGATATAGATTCAATAATTGGTTACATTAATAGTGAATACATGAGTAGATAAAGGAGGGCGCAACATCTATGGCAAAAAATATTAAAAGTAGTAAAGAACTACAAGCCATGCCAGCATACCAGCTGGTGATGGAGGAAGATTTAAATGACTTAAAAAGTTTAGGTCTCGTATTTGAACATATAAAAACTGGTGCAAGAGTAGTAGTATTATCCAATGAGGATGACAATAAGGTATTCTCAATAGGATTTCGAACTCCACCAGAAGATTCTACTGGAGTAGCTCATATTGTGGAACATACGGTTCTGTGTGGTTCAAAAAAGTTTCCAGCAAAGGATCCTTTTGTTGAGCTGGTAAAAGGTTCATTGAATACATTCTTGAACGCCATGACATATCCAGACAAGACAATCTATCCTGTGGCTAGTTATAATGCAACAGATTTTCAGAATCTGATGGAGGTATATCTAGACGCTGTATTTTATCCGAATATCTATAAGAAAGAAGAGATATTTAAACAAGAAGGATGGCATTATGAATTAGAAGATCTTGACGGAGAATTAATATATAATGGAGTCGTTTATAATGAAATGAAAGGCGCATTTTCATCACCTGAACAGCTCTTGTTTCGTTTGATTCAACGGTCTTTGTATCCGGATACTTCTTATGGTACAGAGTCAGGTGGAGACCCTGATTATATACCAGACCTATCCTATGAGGAATATCTAGCATTCCATAGTAGATATTATCATCCTTCTAACAGTTACATTTATCTATATGGCGATATTGATATTGAAGAGAAATTGAATTGGATTGATAAAGAATATTTATCTAATTTTGATAAATTAGAAGTAGATTCAGAGATAAAGTTACAGAAGCCATTTACTGAGCTTAATGAAGTGGTGGAATACTATTCTGTAGGCGAAGAAGAGTCCATAGAAGATAAAACTTATCTAAGTTACAATGTAAGTATAGGAACAAGTCTAAACCGAGAAGAATATCTAGCTTTTCAAGTGTTAGATTATGTACTATTAGATGCTCCAGGTGCACCATTAAAGCAAGCGCTTCTTGATGCGGGAATTGGTAAAGACATTCTGAGTGGTTATGATAATGGTATTTTACAACCTATGCTATCTATTACTGCAAAGTATACTGAGGAAGAGAAGAAAGAACAGTTTATCAGTACAATTAAAGACACGTTAGAAAATATAATTAAAGAGGGATTAGATTCTAAATCTTTAAAAGCTGCAATAAATTATTATGAATTTAGATATAGAGAATCTGACTTTGGTTCCTATCCTAAGGGATTGATGTATGGCCTACAGATATTAGACAGCTGGCTATATAATGATGAGAAACCATTTATTCATATTAAAGCCAATGATACCTTTGCATTCCTTAAAAAGAACATTGGAACAGGATATTATGAAGATTTAATTCAAAAGTATATATTAGATAATACTCATACTTCTCTAGTAATTGTGAAACCAAAAGGTGGCCTTTCCAATATTGTGGAAGAGGAACGCAAGAGAAAACTCGCTGAGTATAAAAAGAGCCTTTCAAAAGAAGAGTTGCTTCAATTAATTGAAGATACACAGAATCTAAGAAAGTATCAAGACGAACCATCTAGTAAAGAAGACATGGATAAGATTCCAATGTTAAAGAGAGAAGATATTGAGAGAAAGATACAACCTTTATGTAATCAGGAAAAAGAGATTGCAGGAGTGAAAGTGCTTCATCACGATGTGTATACCAACGGCATTGGATATACTAAGTTACTATTTGATGTTAGTAAAGTAGCGAAAGAAAAGATACCATATATCGCTTTACTGGCAACTGTGATGGGATATATGGATACAAAGAAAAGAAGCTTTCTTGATTTATCAAATGAAGTCAACATTCATACAGGTGGCATATATACAAGTGTAAACACTTATAGTCATTACCATGATAAAGGTGCCTTCCAAGCAAGATTCGAGATAAAAGGAAAGGCATTATACGAAGAGACTGAGTCAGAGTTCAATTTAATGAAAGAGATCATAAGAGAGACTTCTTTCGCTGATGAAAAAAGGTTACTAGAGATTCTATTAGAAGTTCGTTCTAGATTACAGATGAGAATGAATTCAGCTGGACACCTAATTGCAGCAAGTAGAGCAGCTTCTTATTATTCACCAAGTGCATACTTTGATGAGTTAACAAGTGGAATTAGTTATTATTATTTCATAGATTCTCTTGTAGAGCATTTTGAAGAAAAGAAAAAGGAAATCTATGAAAGCTTAGAAGAGCTAGTACAAGTAATTTTTAGAAAAGAGAATCTACTTATCAGCTTTACAGCTGATAAAGAAGGATATGAAGTGCTAAGCAAGGAAGTAGAACAACTTATAGGTGCTCTATATGATGTGCCTATTAAGGAAAGCCCAGGAGAGCTAATCCCAGAAGGGTTAAACGAAGGCTTTAAGACATCTGGACAGGTACAATATGTTGCAAGAAGTGGTAATTTTATTCATGCAGGATATAAATATACAGGATCTTTAAAAGTATTAAAGGTTATTCTTAATTATGACTATCTATGGATGAACCTTCGTGTCAAAGGTGGTGCCTATGGGTGTATGAGTGGATTTAGTTATACAGGAAGTGCATATTTAGTATCCTATCGAGATCCTAATCTTAGAGAAACCAATGAAATCTATGAGAAGGCTCATGAGTATGTAAAAGAGTTCACTGTGAATGAAAGAGATATGACCAAGTATATTATTGGTACCATCAGTGGAATAGATAAACCACTTACACCATCAGGAAAAGGTGCATTGTCTTTAAGTGCATATCTGATTGGACTTACAGAGGAAGATATGCAAAAAGATAGAGATGAGATCTTAAGTACAACGGTAGAGGATATTCGTGCTCTTTCCACAATTGTAAAAGCGGTAACAGACGCTGGATATATATGTGTACTAGGGAATGAACAAAAGATTGAAGAGAACCGAGATTTATTTACAGAAGTAAAGAATCTTATATAGAAGGGATAAAAGAACACATATGAAGCAAGTATATAGATCAGGATTTGTAACAATAATAGGAAGACCAAATGTAGGAAAGTCTACATTAATGAACGAGATTATTGGACAGAAGATAGCAATTACTTCAAATAAGCCACAGACAACAAGAAATAGAATACAAACAGTTTATACTATAGATGAAGGACAGATTATTTTTTTAGATACACCTGGAATTCATAAAGCAAAGAATAAATTGGGCGAATATATGGTGACTGTAGCTGAAAGGACATTAAATGAAGTAGATGCTGTATTATGGCTGGTAGAACCGTCTACCTTTATTGGTGAAGGGGATAGATATATTGCAGAACAAATATCTAAGGTAAAAACTCCTGTT
Source organism: uncultured Lachnospiraceae bacterium (assembly GCA_964485435.1). Taxonomy (GTDB): domain Bacteria; phylum Bacillota; class Clostridia; order Lachnospirales; family Lachnospiraceae; genus CAZAKD01. The sequence continues at coordinate 3,215 of CAZAKD010000056.1, read as the reverse complement.
ATATTGGTTATTAATAAAATTGATACAATAAAAAAGGAAGACATTCTGAAGATTATAGATTCATTTAAGAATATTCACCCTTTTATTGCAATTATTCCTGTATCTGCTAAAAGCGGAGAGAATAAGGAAGAGTTAATCAAAGAGATATTCAAACACCTTCCAGAAGGCCCACAATTTTTCAATGAGGATACTATTACAGATCAACCAGAGCGTCAGATAGTATCAGAATTAATTCGTGAAAAAGCCCTTCGCTTACTCAATGATGAGATTCCACATGGAGTTGCTGTAAGTATTGATAGTATGAAAGAGAGAAAAAAAGGTAATATAATTGATGTTGATGCTACAATAGTATGTGAGAGAGATTCCCATAAAGGAATTATTATTGGTAAGGGCGGCGCCATGTTGAAACGTATTGGAACTGATGCGAGACGAGAGATTGAGAATCTTTTAGATATCCATGTGAATCTTCAATTATGGGTCAAGGTGAAGAAAGATTGGAGAGACAGCGATTTCTTGTTAAAAAATTACGGTTATAATAAAAAGGATATGTAATATAGACAATTCAAAAGCCAGAACTTAAAAGTGATTCATAGGATAATTCTATTTAAAATGGGTAAAATAATTGAGACTTAATGATGAAACATACACTTTTAAGGGGGCTTATCAGATGGCAAAAGAAGATAGCTGGGAACAATTTGAAAAGACAGGAAAAGTTCATGATTACTTAAGCTTTGTGGCTTGTACCCGTGAAGAGAAGCATGGGACATACGAAGAAGAAGGCGGGAAAATTGGTAACACAGATAAAAGTGACGGGTATGGTATTGACTACCATGCCAGTTGGAGATTATGACAAGAGAATTGTATTGCTAACAAAAGAACGTGGAAAGATCACTGCATTTGCAAAAGGCGCTAGAAGACAGAATAGCGCCTTACTTGCGTGTACGCAATCTTTTGTATTTGGAGAGTTTATGCTGTACGAGGGTAGGAACTCTTATAATATGATGTCTGCTAATATTTCAAATTATTTTATTGAACTAAGAGATGATATTGATATGATTAGTTATGGCCTATATTTTCTGGAATTTGCAGAATATTTTACAACTGAGAATACCAATGAAGGAGATACTTTAAAACTTCTATACCAAACATTACGTGCTATGATAAAAGACACTATTCCCAACGAACTGATTCGATATATATTTGAATTGAGAATGTTGACGATGCATGGTGAAGCTCCTCAAGTATTCCAATGTGTAAAATGTAATGCTGAGGAATTGAGTTTATTTCATGCCCCAAGCGGTGGAATTCTATGTGATAATTGTAGTAAACAGAAAGAGTATAGTATATCTATATGCTCTTCTACTATATATACAATGCAGTATATTATCACTTCCACTTTGGAAAAGCTGTATACCTTCAAAGTATCTGAGCAAGTTCTTAGGGAGCTTCGTCAGTGCATGATTCAATATAATAAAGTATATGTAGGTAAAGAATTTAAGTCTTTAGAGATGTTAAAATGGTGATTGTTGACTTAGTGACGGAACGTTGTCCCGAGTAATTGCTTCTGAAAAAGAGACGCTTTCGCTTAGTTGCATTACGTAGCGGTACATAAGGCTCTAAAGGACAGAGCCTAAGTGCCGACGAGTGCAAAAACTCCTTTTTCAGTAGCATTTACTCGGGTCATCGTTCCTGGTTACTGGCTAGTTTGTGATTAGTAATATACTATTGTAATTTTGATGTTAGTAATATACTATTGTAATTTTGATATTGAAAATATTTGAAATTAAGGTTACAATGTAACAGCGTAGTGCTAAAACTATAGAAAGAAGGTACGGGGAGGTTTCAATGAGGAGAGGTGTCTTATACATATGCTTGGTAATAACACTTTTAAGTCTTACTGCATGTAATAAAAGGAAAGAATCCTTACATACAAAGGGTATTGAAACAAATACAATCTTAATACGGGATGATGGAGTGATTCAATCAGCCCATGTAGATGAATTTGACGAACCTTATTATGATAAAGAAGAATTACGTACTTTTATGGATAAAGAGATTAACCGATATAATGAAAAAAAGAATGAAGAAGCCGTTGTTTTAATTGAATACCAAGTTGCAGATCAGAAAGCAAAAGTTGTACTTGAATATACGAACTTAGAGGTATATTCTGAGTTTAATCATATTGAAGCAAGATGGCTGACTCCCGAGGAAGCCAATGAGGCCATGGAGATACCTAGTCTATTGACAACCGTTAAAGAGGGAGATAAAGTTGATAAAAAAGAAGTATTAAAGGATGATTATAAGGTATTGGTCCTGAATGAATCCTTAGATGTTAGACTTGCTGGGAAGATTAAGGCTTTCTATAATTGCATCCTGTTAAATGATATGTCAGTTCAGACTGGAGATAAGGATATGTCAGTGATAATCTATCAATAATATTGAGAGATTAATAAGATAAAAATATTTAGATAAATGTGAGGAAAGAAGACATGGAAAAATCAATGGAAAAGATAGTTGCATTAGCCAAAGCGAGAGGATTCGTATACCCTGGTTCTGAGATATATGGCGGACTAGCCAATACATGGGATTATGGAAATCTTGGCGTGGAGTTAAAGAACAATGTAAAAAAAGCGTGGTGGCAAAAGTTTATTCAAGAGAATCCACACAATGTAGGGGTTGATTGTGCAATCTTAATGAACCCTCAGACTTGGGTAGCTTCTGGACATCTAGCTGGTTTTTCAGATCCTTTAATGGATTGTAAAGAATGCCACGAGAGATTCCGAGCAGATAAGATAATAGAAGATTATACTTCTGAAAAAGGAATTGCAATAGAAGGTGCGATAGATGCCTGGTCACAGGACGAGATGAGAGCTTATGTTGAAGAGCATAATATTCCATGTCCTACTTGTGGAAAGCATAATTTTACTGATATCCGAAAATTTAACTTAATGTTTAAGACGTCCCAAGGTGTTACTGAGGATGCCAAAAATGCAGTATATCTTAGACCAGAGACAGCACAAGGTATCTTTGTTAACTTTAAGAATGTGCAAAGAACTTCAAGAAAGAAGATTCCATTTGGAATTGGACAGATTGGAAAGTCATTCCGTAACGAGATTACACCAGGTAACTTCACGTTCCGTACAAGAGAATTTGAACAGATGGAACTTGAGTTCTTCTGTGAACCGGATACTGACTTAGAATGGTTTGCTTATTGG
>CAZAKD010000055.1:0-8701 GCA_964485435.1 uncultured Lachnospiraceae bacterium | reverse complement strand
ACTTTTAGTTTATCAATATATAATTTTAAAATAATTAGACTTTTTCAGCATCCTCGATGCATCAGGTACCGTCCCCAACTCATTAAGTACCGTCCCCAAACTGTTATGCTAATTCAAAAGCGCCAGTATAGAGTTGGTAGTATTTACCCTTTCCTTCAATTAAATCCTCATGGTCACCACGTTCAATGATTTCACCTTGTTCAAGAACCATGATTACGTCAGAGTTTTTTATAGTAGACAATCTATGGGCAATTACAAATACGGTTCTGCCCTTCATTAATTTATCCATTCCCTCTTGCACAATCTTCTCTGTTCTAGTATCAATACTAGACGTTGCTTCATCTAGAATCAGTACAGGCGGATTAAAGATAGCTGCTCTTGCAATAGCAAGAAGTTGTCGCTGACCTTGTGACAGATTGCCTCCATCACCTGTTATTTGAGTATCATATCCTTCTGGTAGATGTTTTATAAATAGATCTGCATTAGATAATTTTGCAGCTGCAATTACTTCATCCATAGTGGCATCCAATTTACCATAGCGAATATTATCCGCAATAGTACCTGTAAATAGATGTGTATCTTGTAAAACTATACCTAGAGAACGCCTTAAATCATCTTTCTTAATCTTATTAATATTAATTCCATCATAGCGAATCTTGCCATCTTGAATATCATAGAATCGGTTTATTAAGTTGGTAATCGTAGTTTTACCAGCCCCAGTAGAACCTACAAACGCAATCTTTTCACCTGGTCTTGCGAAAAGCTTTATGTTACGAAGGACTATTTTCTCATCATGATATCCAAAATCAACATCATCAAATACCACATCACCTAATACTTGAGTATATGTTGTAGTACCATCACTGTGTGGATGTTTCCATGCCCACACTCCTGTTCTTTCTGATACTTCCTCCAGCTCACCATTCTCTTTTAATTTAGCATTAACTAAGGTAACATATCCTTCATCCACTTCTGATTCTTCATCTAATAGATGGAATATTCTCTCCGAACCTGCTAAAGCCATAATAACTGCATTGAATTGATTAGATATCTGATTTACTGTTCCGCTCAAACTCCTTGATAATTGCAGGAATGCAGCAATACCACCTATGGTAAATCCATTTATACCTTTAATGGTTAATATAGCACCTAGCATTGCTACGAATACGTAGCTTATATATCCTAGATTGCCTAGGATTGGCATGAGTATATTTGCATATTTATTTGCATCTCTAGCACTTTTGTATAGATTTTCATTAATCTTATCAAAATTAGATTTTGTTTCATCTTCATAACAGAATACTTTTACAACCTTTTGACCTTCCATCATTTCTTCAATATAACCATTAACAACTCCAAGGTCTTTCTGCTGTGCAATAAAGTTCTTACCACTCATACCACCTATTTTCTTGGTAATATAATAGATTAAAAAAAGTATAAAAATTTGCAATATTGTAAGCGGTATGTTTAATAATATCATAGATATCAATATGCCTATAACCGTTATAGAAGATGATAATAATTGTGGCATACTTTGACTTAGCATCTGTCTTAAGGCATCCGTATCATTGGTATATACACTCATAATATCCCCATGCTGATGAGTGTCAAAGAACTTAATTGGAAATGTCTCCATATGGGTAAACATATCTAGCCTAATTTTACGAATGGTTCCTTGTGCTACATTTATCATTATTCTGTTATGGATAAAACTTGCAAATACACCTGAATAGTATACAATTGCGATAGCTCCAATCGCTTTTAATAATGGGGTATAATTAGGAGCATCTTGGCCTATTAGAGGGGTGATATACACATCAATTAGTTCCCTTAAAAACATAATTCCTAATACACCAGAAAGTGAGCTTATTGCAATAGCTATGGCTACGATGATCAGCGTCACTTTATTCTCTTTCATAACATATAGAAGCAACCTTTTTAGTGTCTTTATTGGACTTACTCGTCCTTCCATCTCTTTATTCATGGGTTTCATTACTATCAGCTCCTTTCACTTGTGATTCATATACCTCCTGGTATATATGGTTGTTAACAAGAAGCTCATCGTGAGTTCCAATTCCATGAACCTCACCATCACTTAATACTACAATTTTATCAGCATCCTCAATAGAAGATATACGCTGAGCAATAATTATTTTAGTGGTATTGGGAATAGATTCTCTAAAAGCTCTTCTAATTAGTGAATCCGTCTCAGTATCTACAGCGCTAGTGGAATCGTCTAATATTAATATTTTAGGCTTCTTCAATAGAGCTCTAGCAATACAAATCCTCTGTTTCTGACCTCCTGAGACATTGGTTCCACCTCTCTCAATATAGGTTTCATAGCCGTTAGGAAGGGCTTGAATAAATTCATGAGCTTGGGCTTGTTTACAGGCTTCCATTAGTTCTTCATCTGTTGCCTCTTTATTTCCCCATCTTAGATTTTCCTTAATCGTACCTGAAAATAGAACATTTTTCTGAAGAACCATTGATACTTCTTCTCTCAAAGTATCTATATCATATTCCCTTACATCTACGCCTCCAACTTTAACGCTACCACTCATTACGTCGTAAAGTCTAGGTATCAATTGAACCAAAGAGGTTTTTCCACTACCCGTTCCACCAATGATTCCAATTGTTTCACCTGATTTTATAGAGAAGTTAATCTTTGATAATACTAAATTATCAGATTTGCCACTATAATTAAAATCAACATTTTCAAACTCAATAGATCCATCCTGAATGTGAAATCTTGGGAACTCCGGATTCATAAGAGTGCTTTCCTCATCTAATACTTCTACAATTCTTTCAGCACTTGATTTGGCCATAGCAACCATTACAAATAACATAGATATAATCATTAAACTAATAAGAATTGTAGTTGCGTAGGTAAATAAACTCATTAATTCACCTGTTGTCATTGTGTCGGATACAATTAATTTGGCACCTAACCAGGACAATAACATAATTAATGTATACATGGAAAATTGCATCAATGGATTGTTTAATACTAATATCTTCTCAGCTTTTACTGCATAGCTATACAACACATCTGCTGCTTTTTTAAAACGCTTTGTTTCATAATCTTCTCTTACATATGCTTTAACAACACGGATACCCGTTAGATTCTCTTGTATACTTGCATTTAAGTCATCATACTTGCGGAATAATTGCTTAAAATATTTATGCGCTCTTGTCATAATAAAGTATAGTGCTGTTCCTAATAAAATAACTGTAATTAGAAATAGCATTGCGATATCTTTATTAATATAAAAGCACATTATCACTGCTGTAATCAACATTAACGGTGCTCTAATAAAAAGTCGAATAATCATCTGAAAAGCATTCTGTACATTAGATACGTCTGTTGTTAATCTTGTAATCAGACCTGCGGTTGAATATTTGTCAATATTAGCAAATGAATAACCTTGTATTCTATAGAACATCCCTTGCCTTAGGTTTTTGGCAAATCCAGTTGATGCATTAGCTGCTGTAAAACCCGATAACACACCAAAGGCTAGTGCCAGCAATGATGCCAGAAACATAATTCCACCTATCTTATAGATATAGGGCATATCTTGATTGGCTAAACCCCTATCAATAATCCTTGACATTAGGAATGGAATGATAATATCCATAAATACTTCAAGAACCATAAGTATAGGCGTAATGAAAGTATCTTTTTTATATTTTCCTATATATTGTGCTAACTTTTTTGTCATTCTTTGACCTCCTTTATATCATAATCTAGCTAATTCTTTTGAGTCATTTCTAATCCAAGTACCTGACTGGATAATTTATCTGATAATGTAAAAAAGAGTTCACGTTCTTTTTTGGTAAATGCTTTAGCTAATTGATTTTCAATCTTTAGAATGGCATTATGTACACTTTGTTCAAGTTCAATTCCTTTCTCTAAAAGTACAATCTGTTTCAACCTACCATCTTCTGCTACATTTACTCTTTTAATATATCCGTTATTCTCCATCAAATTTAATACACTCGTAACTGAAGATCTTCTTATATTAAACTTTTCTTCAATATCCTTTTGATATATTCGTCTCTTACTTGATTCCCTGGATATGAATAGAATGATTCTTGACTGAATATTCGTAATTCCATATTGAGCAACTTCCCTGCCAATAGCTCTATCTATCTGGTGTGAAAGTATAATAACTTTCTGTCCAATATATACATCTTCAACCACTCTTTATCCCTCCATTAATTAGTTAGATTTCTAACCAATTATATAGAGAAATATATTTCATGTCAAGTAAATAATCAAAAAATCTCGTTTGAAGTATACGTTCTTCAAACGAGATTTTTCTATTCTATAGTCTATGATTTGCTTATATTTCAACCGTTCCAGGCTTAACCAAGAAATGACTCATTAATAATGCAACTACATAAAGACCCATTATTACGTATAAAACATTGTTGTAGGATTCTGTTCTTTCTACTATAAATGCGCTCAATTGATTGCCAGAAAGTCCTGCAAATGCCCATGCAGATAAGGCAAGTCCATGAATGGTACTTATACTCTTCATTCCAAATCTATCAGAAAGTAGGGTTGGTAGATTAGAGAATCCACCACCATATCCAGCATTAATAATACATAATAACATAATAACTATCAATGGTATTCCTTTATTTATGCTGTCTGTCAATAAAGTTATAGCTGTACTTACAATAGATAAAATTAATATTATTTTATACATACTATTTCTATCTTTAAGTTTATCTGCTAATGCAGAAAGCCCCAGCCGTCCACCTGCATTAAATACTGCTGTTAATGAAGATATTAGTCCTACTGCTCCAAAACCAATAAAACCTAGCATGTCCTTTTCTTGTGATATAAGTGCCAAGCCACAAGTGATATTGATATAGAACATAAACCAGATTCCTATAAAAGTTTTATTCTTAAATATAGTAATTGGGCTAGAACCTTTTGTAGAACCATGATCTTCTACCCATCCAGCTGGCTTTTTGAGCATTAAATGCCCCACAAACATCATTATAAAATATAGTACGGCAAGTATATAGAACATCTTATAGATTCTTGTAGGATCTACTAGTGTTCCATCTGCATTCGTTGCACCCATTAGTGCTTCCATAATAGGACTTGCAATTACTTTTGCCAATCCAAATCCAGCAACTGCAATTCCAGTTGCCAACCCTTTTTGTTCATTAAACCAGAGCATCAAGGTCTTCACTGGAGATAAGTATCCAATCCCTAATCCAATTCCCATAATTACACCATAACATATAAAAATACCTATTAACGATTTTTGATATATAAAATATCCCGTTCCCGCCATACCGATTGAAAAGCATATAGCTGCAACTAAAGTTGATGTATGTATATCTTTCTCTACAATCTTTCCTCCAAACGCTGCTGATATGCCCAAAAAGAATATCGCAAGGCTAAAGGCCCATTCCACTTCACCTTTGGATCGCCCAATATAACTAGCAATGTCACCCTTTACCAAAGACCAACAGTACACTGTACCAATACTACAATGTAGTAAAAGTGCCGGTATTGCAGCACGCATCCATTTGTTCTCAAACTTATTCATATGTATCTTGTCTCCTTTAATGCTGTTAAGAATATTACAAGTATTGTAACTTAATATATTCCATTCGTATAACCACACATAGATTCTACTCCATTATTTTAAAAAAGCAAGTACTTTTATGTATACAATGTGCAATATCCAAGAAATGGGGACGGGGGTTACTTGTTTAGGGACGGGGTATTTTGCAAAATACCCCGTCCCCGTTTAATGTGTTCCTCTATTGACATAGTCTATAGCGGCTGATTGGTTTGTATTGTATATTATATAATCTCCATCCATGAAATTAAACTGCGTTCCATCACTATCCAGCTTTGTGTATTGGTAGCCTTCTGACTTCCACATGTTAGAATACCCATTCTTGGCATTCTCGGTATTGATATAACTTAGATGTCTTTTATCATCATTGATTGTTTCAATATTGAAGTTTACAATGATATATCCGTGGTTAAGCCAAAAATCTTCTCTGTAATTAATTCCATTTTCTTTGGCATATCCAAGTACATCAAAGTCTTTCTCTACTACATGGATCTCACTAGGCAAATAGTATTCACCATACCATCGTTGCATTGACTTGGATACTTTATCTTGATCTACTCCAAGTGGTATATTGCCTGTAGGAGTATAATTGCTACCGATATAAGTTCTCATAGTATGTGGTATCATTATATTGGTATATGTATATATATATCTTCGCACACTTTTAACTACTTTTTCAGTTAAGTCTTTCAGTCTTGCAGTTAGAATTATCTCTGAATTATGTACGCTTCTATATGAATCGCCTAAGCTAAGGGTCTTTTTATTATACTTATCCAGGTCACTTCCCATCTTAACCATGACATGTTTCTTATCATGAAACGTCTCCGAATAATATATGTCAACTTCTCTTCGTCCCAAACCATCTGCATCTACATAATAAAAGGTTGGCAAGATTCGAATATAGTCATTTTGGTTATACATATTGCCAATTGTGGTAAGGGAAAATCTTGATATATATCCAGTTTTAATGATTCCTGCAGTGCTATTGTCTGGATGTGACCCTTTGACAAGGGGTAGTGTCATCTTAGGATCTCTACCCGTGCTCTGTCCATTCTGATCACGTGTACCTAGTGTGTAGTAAACTCCTGTATGTTTTATAGAGCCTGGCTCACGAAATACTGATTCCCATATAGGATAATCCGTTATGTCGTAGAGATTCAACCCATAGATTCGCCCTGAGACTTGTACATCAATCGTATCTGTAGCCACATAGTTAGATAGATCCAGATTCGCCAATGTCTCTGTACTGCCTAATCCATTATTAGCAACTGCATTTATACTTTCACTTTTAAAGTCAATTGTATAAACACCTTCATCTACCCAGATTGGGAGATAGTAATTTGTGATGTCTTCAGATAATTGAATCCATGTATTCGCTCTTATATATACATTTTCTCGGTATACATCAAAAGGAAACTTTACTTGACGGCTACTAATATACTTGGCATAGTCTCGGTATTCATATCCTGGGATGTAACGATGTTCCCCCTCTGTTGATAGGTTAATATTAAATGAAGTATCTAGTACGAGAGATGCAATCACTGTATCAGGAAATAGCATTTGGTTATTTCTTATTTTACTTTCAATTGTGGCGTCACAAACGGTTGGGGTGTGAATCACTACCTTGTCTAGTTGACTGACTGAGTAAGAAGGGGCATCTCCAAGGCTCTTACTTAGAGACCTAATTACTTTGTATGTAACAGTACCTGATGTTGGGTATTCTCCATTGGCCTTATCAAAAGCGATCTTTAAATCAGAGTCGTATAAGACATTATCTTCAATATAGTCGTTATCAATCTCTATTTCTTTTGGTTGCTCTGTCCTTTCTTCTAGATAGTTATCATTTAATATTTCCTTCCCATCAAAGAAAAAAGAATCGTTTTTAACTCTTATTTTATTTACTCTTCCATCTGCAAATGAAGCGAAATCTTCATTTGGAATAGAAGGCCTAGAGTTTCCCCCGGATATACTTCCTGATGGCATTGTCATAGTTCTTTGATAGGCTGGTTCAATAATATGATCTGCTTGGTAGGCACTATGCCAATAGTTTAGAGTAGGAATAGTATAGTTTTGGGGTTTTAGTTGTACTTCCCCTCCTGGTAGTGCATAATTTTTTATGGTTGCATAATCTATTCCATAGTAGTCAAGGTTGACTATCTTCCAAAATGAAAAATCTCTTCGTATGGTTACTGTTTGAGATACTGTTTCCGTAGCACTTTGGGAAGTCTTTTCTTTGGTTTCAGGGTCTTCAACTTCCCATGAGAGATTATAGGTCTTAGTCACGGTAACTGGATAGCTCTTGGTTCCGGATACTCTCTGGAGTGTAAAGCCAAAGATATAATGATTGGAAAATACGTTGGTGTATAGGTCTTCTGTTGTAGGGATTCCTTCAGTGACTTCAAACTCTTCGCTGTATCGATCATCTGCTGCTATGACACCATATGGGTCAGGAAGCTCTGGTTCTATGAAGTATTCTTCATCTGTAGGTGGTGATGGGTTCTTGGTCTTAGGTCGCATTACTCCGACAAAGATAACTCCTCCTGGTACTTGATCATGGGTTCTGTTTTTTACATCATTGTTTACTAACTGAGTTTCATAATCTTTGGCATTGACACTAGAAACATAGTTGGTTGTTCCCACAATTCTTTTATTGGGATTCGCGTAATAGCTTACATAACTCTTAGAAAGATATAGAGTTTCTCCTCCATGGTTTATGGTGGATTTCATGATTACAGAGATTGGAAATCCTGCTTTTCTGTTTACTAATACCTCATCAGCTCCGATTTGTTTGCCATCTGGGGTGATATATCTTTTTATAACTGGGTCGGAACTGGCTTTATAGGTTACCTTAATATCAAAACGATCATTAAAGTCCTTGGGATTTGCCCAGCTTTCAGCGTTCATGATACCGCTTTTTGTGTAGTATATTTTCCCTTTGCTTTTTCCGTACATTACTTGGTGGATTCCGTGTAGATAGATGGTGTCGTTGTCTTTGAGGGCAGAGAAGCCGGCGTTGATGAGGGCTTTGTTGACTGTGTCTTCAGGAATTTAAAAATTCACAAAGGTTATACCACCTTGTGAATCTTCCACTTTCA